>JBBSEE010000465.1:0-3180 GCA_038239995.1 Chloroflexia bacterium
CCCCCCCCGCCCCTACGAACCCTCCACCATATCGCTCGCCACCTCCCGCGCCCGCTGGTCAATCTCGGCGAGGTGTTCGTGCAGATGGTTGCCATAATATTGCACGATGTCCTCTAGCACCACCCGACCATTCTCCTCGTGGTTGCCGGTGCGTCGCCAATCGCCCTCCCTCAACCCGCCGAGCAGCGCGGCAATCTCCTTGTTGCGGCTGTCCAGTTCGCCGATGATAGGGCCAATCTCGTGATGGTTGTAGTCGCCCGCTGCCAACATTGCGTCTTGGTCGTAGGCGGGGAGGAAGGGTTTATCCTCGGCGATGATGCGGCGGAAGCGTTCGCCATACATCTCCGCCGCATCGCGCAGGTGGCCGCTCAGTTCCTTGATGGACCAGTGTCCGTCCGCGGAACGGCGTTGCAACTGGCTCTCGGTCAGCTTCTCGGCAATCTCCGCGATGCGCGAGGCGGTATGTTCCAGTGCGTCCATAATCTCGTCGTGGGTCATAAGGGTCTCCTTTGATTGCAAGTGTGTGCGGCTAGCTAGTCTTGACGAAGCGATAGCCGATTCCGTGTTCGGTTTCGATGTACTGAGGGCCACCCGGCTCTTGCTCCAGCTTGCGGCGCAGGTTGCGGATGTACATTCGCAGCGAGTCCACCTCGTCGCGGTAGGTTGGCCCCCACACCGCTTCGAGGATCTGGTTGTGGCTCAACAGTTGGCCCGCGTGCTGCACCATGAAGGCGAGCAACTTGAACTCGGTGCGGGTCAGCTTCAGTTCCTTGCCGTGCAGGGTGACTTGGTGATTAGCGGTGTCCAGCAACAGGTCGGCTTGCTTGTAGATTTGGTGGTGGCCCAATTCCCCGGTGCTGGTGCGATTAGCGCGGCGCAGCAACGCCCCCACGCGGGCGACCAGTTCGGGGAAGCTGAATGGCTTGGTCATATAATCGTCCGCCCCCATCCCCAGCCCGCGCACCTTGTCTGCCTCCTCGGTTTTGGCGGTAAGCATCATAATCGGCACGTCGGACATCTCGCGGATGCGTTCGCACACCTTCCAGCCGTCCATCTGCGGCAGGGCAATATCGAGGATGACGAGGTTGGGGCGGGCATAGTAGAACATCTGCAAGGCTTCCAGCCCGCTGCGTACCGTCACGCAGGTGTAACCCTCCTGCTCCAGCCACAGCTTGACCAAATCGCTAATCTTGGTCTCATCTTCGACGATGAGTATCTTGGCGGTCATGGCCCAACCTCCGGTCTGGCGATTTTAGATTTTAGATTTTGGATTGCGAACGTTACGAGGGCGTGATTTATCACAACCCTATCTTTCTTCTTTAATCTTTAATCTGATGCGTTGGAATGAAGAAACTGACAGTGGTGCCGCGATGCTGGATGCTGTCTAGCCTGATGCTGCCACCATGCGCTTCAACGAGGCGGCGACAGATGTACAGGCCTAGTCCGCTGCCGGGTATCTGCGAAACGCGCACGTTGCTGGCCCGCTGAAACTTGTCGAAGATGCCTGCTTGCTCGGCGGCGGGGATACCGATGCCCGCATCCTCCACCTCGAACTCGACCCCGCCCGTCACCGGCGCGGCCCGCAGGTAGACCGCCGCGCCGCCCGGCGAGTATTTCAGCGCGTTGTCCACCAGATTGACCAGCACTTGGGTGAGCCGCGTGCGGTCGCCGCTGAAGGTGAGGTTAGCTGCGACCGAGGTGGTGACGCGGTGGCGGCGGTCGGGCAGGGCATGGAGTGCGTCATCAATCAGGTCGTTGATGGTAAGCGGCTCAAGCTGCAAGGTCATCCGCCCATCCTCGATGCGGGTCACGTCCAGCACCTCCTCGACGAGGCGGCCCAGTGCGGCGGTGGTGTCGGCGATGCCGATGTAGCACGCCTGCTGCTGCTGGGTGGACAGCTTCAGGTGCAGCAACGTATCGCTGTAGCCACGCAACACGGTGAGCGGGGTGCGTAGCTCGTGCGACACGGTGGTGATGAAGTCATCCTTCATCTGCTCGACCCGCTTGGGGGCACTGATGTCCAGCAAGATAGCGACCGCCCCCAGCGCGTCGTCGCCGCCCAGTTCCAGCGGGGCATAGCTGGCCGCCACATTGCGTTGCTGGCCGTCGGCGGCGGTTAGCTGGCCCTCGCGGTAGGCAATCGGCTGGCGGCTGGCAAGCACCGCCGCGAAAGGGCAATCGTCATCGCAGCCGCTGCAGCCCATCACCGCATCACAGGGCTGGCCCAGCGCGGTGGTCTCGCTCATCGCCAGCATCGCCGCCGCAGCGGGGTTGACCCCCACCACACGGCAGCGGGGGTCAACCAGCACGATGCCATCAGTGGTGGCGGCGACAAACGCTTCCAGCATCAGCTCCTGCGCGGCGAGCTCCTCGCGGCGTTGCATCGCGCGGAGGGCAATCGCCATCTCGTGGCCGACAGTCTGGAGGAAGCGGCGGCTATGCTGGTCGAAGTCGCGACCCAGCAACAGGGTGACACCGACCAGTTGCTCCTCGGCGGTGAGCGGCAGGGTGAGCAGGCTACGGCCCGGTGCGACTTGCATCATCCACACGCGGGCGGCGGCCTCGTCCTCCAGCGATGGTGGGGCGGCGGGCAGGTTCAGCCACGCGGCGGGGAGCAACGCCTCGCCGTACAAGTCCTTGAGGAACAAGCCGCCCCCCTCCGCGTCGGTGCTGCGTATCACCTCGTGCAGCAAGGTGTTACACAGTTGGCTGAGGCTCTGGGCGGTGGCAAGGAACTGGGTGATTTGGTAGAGGGCGAACAGGTCATCGGCTTGGCTCTGGGCCTCGCGGAAGATGCGAACGCTCTCCCGCTCCTGCTCCTCGTCCGCGCTGAGGTCGCGCACCACCACCAGCGTGCCACCGCTGAACGCGATGCCCTGCACCTGCGCGGGGAAGCTGCCGCCATCCACCCGCCTGAGCCTGACCCGTAGGGGGCGACGACCGGCCAGTGGTTGCTCCTGCCCCAGCATCGCCCACACGTGCGCCCAACTCTGCCCCACCCAGCCCTCGTCGTTGCCCAGCATCGCGGCCAACGCCGGGCTGAGATATGTCACCAGCCCATCCCCGCCCACCACCAGCGCGGCGGCATCCAGCGCGGCGATGATCTCGGCAGCACTATCATGGCTAGGCAGCGCGGCAAGTATCACAATCACCCCCCACCCAGCCGCGCCATCGTGGTCA
>JBBSEE010000466.1:0-3173 GCA_038239995.1 Chloroflexia bacterium
CCTGCCACCCACCCCGACCCTAACTACCGACCACTGGCCTGTCAAGCCCCAGTGGTCAACACCAGTATCTCGACCGATAACGAGGATGAGAGCTTCTTGGTGGTCAACCCCACCAATACCAACAATATTGTCGCCTTCTCTAACTTGTCCGCCTCAAGCATCTTCCGCTCTTATTCGATGAATGGCGGGACGACGTGGACGCGCGGCACGGTGGCGACCGGGGTGGCCTGCTGCAACGGTCAGGCTGCCTTCGACCACTTCGGCAATCTGTTCCTCGTGTATATCAATGCCTCGGTGAACCAAATTAACGTGATTCTAAGCACCGATGGCGGCGTAACCTTCGGCAGCCCGGTCACGGTCGGCAACGGCAGCGTGGACCAGCCCTCGATTGCGGTCGGTAACGGCAGCGTGTGGGTGGACTGGAACTTGTCCGGCAACATGGTGGCGCGGGGCGCACCTGTTACCAGCCTCGGCGGGCTGGGCGCGTTCGGAGCGCAGCAGACCATCCCCACTGCCACCGGCAGCTTCGGCGGCATTACCGTCGGCCCCGGTCCCAACGGCGGGGCGGTGATGGTTACATACATGAACCCCACCGGCGGTCAAGGCCCGGCCATCATTTACGTCAATGTGGATGCCGATGGCTTGGGGGCGGGTGGCTTCGGGCCGCAAATTATCGCCACTACTACCAATGTGGGCGGCTTCGACTTCATCCCCGCGCAATCGGGTCGCTCGATTGATACCGAGGCCGGGCTAGTCTGGGACGCGACCGGCGGGCCGTTCAACAATCGCGCCTACCTTGTCTACACCGAGGAGTTGGTGAACGAGAGCAACGATACCGAGATTTACGTTCGCACCTCGACTGACAGTGGGGCGACTTGGTCTGCGCCAGTGCGGGTGAACGACGACCCGCTCGGCCCCATTCGCAGCCAGTTCCTGCCCTATATCACCCTCGACCCCACCAGCGGCCATGTGGCGATTGGCTGGTACGATGCCCGCAACGACAACGGGGTGCCCGGCAGCGGCGGCACCAACAACACCCCTAACGATGATGCGGAATACTATGCCTCCTACACCACCGATGGGGGGGTAACTTGGGCGGCCAATACGCGCCTCAGCGGTGGCTTCTCCAACGCCGCTGATGCCGCCGCCCCGGTAGACTACGGCGACTATGTGGGAGCCAGTGCCTACGGCGGCAAGTTCTACGCGCTCTGGGCAGACAACTCCAACTGCGATGGCACCAACCCCGCGGGCACCCTCCACGCCTTCGACCTCTACTTCAACACCCTGAACATCGGCACCGGCGGGCCAACCTTTACCCCCACTCCGACATGGACACCGGGCGGCCCGACTGCCACCCCCAGCCGCACCAGTACCCCCACCGCCACCCGCACCAGTACCCCCACCATTACGCCTACCCCCTGCCTCGGCCCGGAAGTGATGCAGAATGGTGGCTTCGAGAGCGGCCTCGCTTCGTGGACGATTGATGGCAACAATCCTAGCCCCGTACCCTCTACCGCGCAGGCGCATAGCGGTACTGGCTCCGTCCTGCTCGGCACCGTCTCTGGTGGCGAACCGACGGGGGACGGTGCGCTCTACCAGACCGTGACCGTACCGGCGGCAGGTGGCACTCTCAGCTATTGGTACTATCCCGGCACCACCGATACCATCGCCTTCGATTGGCAGGATGCCTATGTGGTCAGCACCACCGGCACCATCCTCGCCACCATCATGCACGTGGCCGAGAACGACGTTACGTGGAAGAACGTCACCTTCAACATGACCCCTTACGCCGGACAGACCGTCCGCATCAAGTTCTTGGTGCATCAAGACGGCTTCGGCGATGACACCTTTATGTACGTGGACGATGTCAGCCTACGGGCACCGGGTACCTGCGGCGCGACCAACACGCCGACCAGCACCCCCGCCGTGACCGCCACCCCCACTTCCACCCCAATTTGCCCCACCGGCATCGCGGGCAATCATGTACTGTGTACCCCCACCTTGCCGCCCACGTTCACCCCCAGCTTCACGCCGCAGCCGTCTACCTTCACCGCTACTCCTACTCCCACCCCGCTCTGCCCCACCGGCGTAGCCGGTAATCATGTACTGTGTACCCCCACGCTACCACCTACCAACACGCCGACGTTCACCCCCAGCTTCGTCACTGATACGCCCACCGCTACGCCCACCGGCCCTACTGGCACGCCCACCCCCACCCCTTGTCCGGCCAACTGGTATGCCGCCGCGCCGCTGCCCAACCCAGAGATGGGTGCAGCAGTAGCTACCCTGAACGGCTATATCTACGCGGCGGGCGGAACGTATGGCTCGACCATTCGCAACACGGTGCTGCGCTACAACGGCAGCGGCAGTTGGCAGCCGTTCGCTTCGATGCCCTTCTCCACCACCGACTCGATTGCCGCCAGCGATGGCACTAAGCTCTACGTCTTCGGTGGCTATGATAGTCGTGGTAGCGCAACTAGGCACCTCCAGATTTACGACCCCACTACCGACACATGGAGCAGCGGCCCCGACAGTCCGCAAGGGGCGGCGGAGACCAGTGGGGTGTTCGCCTTCGGGGTGATGTTCGTGTTCGGCGGATGCAGTGACACCGCCTGCAGTACGCCCCTCAGCCTGCTACAAACCTACAACCCCACCAACAATGTATGGGGCACAGGTGCAACTATCCCCAATGGCGGCATGGCCCGCACCGCGGCAGCCTTCAACGGTCTCAAGAACATCTACGTGGCGGGCGGGATTGACGGCACCGGCCTAACCACCGCCAAAACATGGGGCTACGACCCCGGCGATGCCCGCTGGACCGACGGAGGGATGACCGACCTGCCTGAAGCCCTGTCGGGGGCGAGTGTGGCGGTGCTAATTGACCAGCCGGTCTTGTTCGGCGGGGTCAACGGCAGCGGCAACATCTCCAAGAAGACGCTCATCTACGACCCCGACCTCGCGACGTGGACATACGGCCCCGACCTAACCATCGGCAGCTATCGCGCGGGCGGGGCGGAACTGAACGGCGACCTCTACATGGTGGGCGGCAGCACCACTACCGGCAACCCCACTCCGACCAATCGGGTGGAGCGTTACGCCGAGGTCTGTAGCACGTCGACCCCCACCATCACGCCCACCGATTGCCCCAATCCGTTCGTGGACATATCGGGCAA
>JBBSEE010000467.1:0-3172 GCA_038239995.1 Chloroflexia bacterium
CAGCAGCGAGCAGCGGCCTAACCCGCCCAGCGAGACATACATCCCGCGTTCGCGCGAGAGCGAGCGACAGGTCTACCCCAGCCCTATTCCTGCACCCCGCCAACCCGCCCCCGCCCCGTCGGTGATACCGGTGCGGCGCAGCGTGATTCGCCGTATCATCGAACGCATCACTCGCATCTAATTATTATCTCAGCGAGTGGTGGGACTTATCTATCCTTATCCTGCCATTGGGAGGCACATCGTCTATGCCCACAGTCAAAATGGTCATCAGTGGGGCAGTCAACGCAGGCAAAAGCGAGTTCATCAAGACGATTAGCGAGATTGAGGTCGTCTCCACCGAACGCAAGGCCACCGACGAGACCAGCCTAATCAAGAAGGAGACCACGGTCGCGATGGACTTTGGCCGCATCGCGATTGCCGAGGACCTGATTCTCCACTTGTTCGGCACGCCGGGGCAGAAACGCTTCGACTTCATGTGGGAGATACTCTCCGAGGGGATGCTGGGGCTAATCATTCTGGTGGATAGCACCCGCCCCGACACCTTCCGCGAGACCATTCGCATCATTGACTTCTTCAACAGCTACCGCGAGACCCCCTACGTGGTGGCGGCGAACAAGCAAGATATGGATAACGCATGGTCGCCAGAGGAGATTCGGCTGGCCCTGCGCCTACCCAAAGCGATTAAGGTCATCCCTTGCATCGCCCGCGACAAGGCGCAGGTGAAGAACGTGTTGCTGGAACTGCTTTACAGCGTGTTGGCCGCCGCCGAAGAGTAGCATATCGAAGCATAGCAGATGTGGTATAATAAGCCTGCGTCTTGCGGGCAACGTCCAAGTCCGACAGGAGATTTAGCCGGTATGTCAATGAACCGTACTGCTGAGATGGTAGCACGCCTAAAGAGCTTGTAGGCCAGCACCCCCGATATTGAAGCCTCCGCGGTAGTGAGCGTGGATGGCCTGATTATGGCTTCCGCCCTGCCTAGCGATGTCGAAGAAGACCGCGTGTCGGCGATGAGCGCGGCGATGCTGTCGCTCGGTGAACGCATCGCTATCGAACTGGGGCGCGGCACGCTGGACCAAGTGTTCATCCGCGGCGAATATGGCTACGTGCTGCTGATGGCAGTGGGCACCGAGGCGGTGCTGACCGCACTAGCCCGCAAGGAAGCCAAGCTCGGCCTCGTCTTTCTCGATATGCGCCGCACCGCCGCCGAACTGGCCCGCTTCGTGTAGCGAAGGTAGAAGGTAGAATGCAGAATGAGGTGATACGTCTGTGTATCATGCTCAAGACGTACCTTATTCATTCTGCATAACTGGCAAGCCCACCCCAAAATGCCGTATAATATAGGCGACGCTGGCTGACCATGCCTTGCGTCGCCTGTTTGTATCAACGCAGGACGAACCAATGAGGCTCGTGTCAATGAAGGGAATAGTGTAGTGAGCGAGACGGTAATTGTAGCGATGAGCGGAGGGGTGGATAGCAGCCTCGCGGTCGGCCTGCTGAAGGAGCAGGGCTACGACGTGGTGGGGGTGCATATGCGCCTATCCTCTTATGAGGACGGCAGCGACGGCCTGAGCGTAAGCGCGGGCGGGGTGGGGATGCTGAACAAGCAGTGCTGCTCGATTGACGCGGCCAACGATGCGCGGCAGGTCTGCGCCCGCCTCGGTGTGCCTTTCTATGTGCTGAACTTTGAAAACGAGTTCCAAAGTTCGGTGATTGACTATTTCACCGCCGAATACGAGGCGGGTCGCACCCCCAACCCTTGCCTTGCCTGCAATCGCTACCTCAAGTTCCACTTCCTGATGCGGAAGGTGATGGCATTGGGCGCGGACTACCTTGCCACCGGCCATTATGCCCGCGTCCGCCGCGACCCTTCTACTGGCGAGACTAGCCTGCTGAAGGCGATTGACCCCAGCAAGGACCAGTCCTATGCCCTCTATATGCTGGACCACGACACGCTGGCCCACACCCTCTTGCCGATTGGCGAGTATCCCAAGACCCGCGTGCGCGCACTGGCCGCCGAATTGGGCCTCGTCACCGCGCACAAGCCGGAGAGCATGGACATCTGCTTCATCCCCAGCGGCGACTACCGCAACTTCATCACCAAGCATGGCAGCGGCAACCCCACCAGCTACGCCCCCGGCCCCATCTACGACACCGGCGGGCGGCTGATGGGCCAGCACAATGGCCTGCCCTTCTACACCATCGGCCAGCGCAAGGGGCTGGGGGTGGCAACCGGCGCACCGCTCTATGTGGTGGACATGGATACCGCCACCAACACCCTCGTGGTCGGGGCCGCGCAAGAATTGCTCAAGGCGGAGCTAGCCGCCAGCGAAGTCAGCTACACCATTGCCCATCCCCCCACTGCCCCCTTCCGCGCCGGGGTGAAGGTGCGTTACCGTGCCCTCGAAGTGGCCGCTACTGTCACCCCCCTCCCCGATGGTCGCGCCCACGTAGATTTCGATGTACCGCAGCGGGCCATCACCCCCGGCCAAGCGGTAGTCTTCTATGCCAGCGACCGCGTTCTGGGGGGGGGCACGATTGTTGAATTATGAATTATGAATGGGAGCTACGAAGTTGGGTAGGGCGTGCGCCGCACGTTCCTACCAAATTAGGCATAGTTGGGTTGCCAGCTGTGTAACTCCCATTTGAACTATGAATTAGGAGGTACAATTGAACGAGAGCGCGGTACACGAGAAGAGCTTTCAGTTTGCCCTAGATGTAATAAGCCTCTACCGCACGCTGGTCGAGCAGCACGAGTATGTGCTATCCAAGCAACTACTACGCAGCGGCACTAGCATTGGCGCGAACGCTGAGGAGGCACGAGCTGCTTAAAGTCGCAAGGATTTTATCTCCAAGATGGCAATCGCCTCAAAGGAAGCGCGGGAGACCCGATATTGGCTAATGCTACTACAGCAGTCCAAGCTCGTCAATGTTGATGTGTCAAGGCATTTGTCTCAGGTTAATGAGCTAATTCGTATCCTTACATCTATCGTCAAGACCTCAACTGAGCAGTAGCAGCTATTGCTCAACTGCAATAGGAGTAACGCAGTTCGGCAGGGTGTAGCTACACACCCCTTCCAAATTAGGCTTGAATGGCCGCTAACTGTGTAGCTCCTACCACAATTCATAATTCATAATTCATAATTCAAAATTAAAGCCATGACCCCCTCCC
>JBBSEE010000468.1:0-3170 GCA_038239995.1 Chloroflexia bacterium
CCATGCTTGCCAGCTTGGTGGGCAGCATTAGTCTATACCTGCTGCTGAGGCGGCTCGATTTCGCCCCCACCCTCAGCCTGATAGGGGTGGCGATACTGCTGCTCAACCCCGACTATCTCACCCTCAGCTACAGCTTTATGACCGATGTCACCTTCCTTGCGCTACTACTGCTGGGCAGTTTGCTCTACTGTATAGGCCTCGGTCGCATCGGCAGCGTTGCGGGGGACAGCAAGGGCGTGATAAATCACGCCCCTACAGAAACAGCTTCAAATCGTCCCCAACCCAATCTACAATCCACAATCCACAATCTACAATCTGACCTCTGGCTGGGATTGGGCAGCGGGGTGGCGGCACTGGCCTTCCTCACCCGCCAGTTCGGTTTGGCCCTGCCGGTGGCCGCGCTGCTCTGGCTGCTCTACGCGCGGCGATTGACGCTGCGACGGGTGATTGCCACCAGCCTAGTACCGCTCATCGTTGCGGTCGCCTACTTCTGGTGGCGGAGCGGCTTCCCGCCCACCACTGCCGACAGCGTGCAGCAGCAATTGATTAGCGGCTGGCTGCACGACCCGCTCGGCACGCTGGAAGGACAAGCCCTCATCCTGCTACAAGGCTTGCCCGCGCTGGGTCTGCTCATCCCCTTGTTCGGGCGGGTTCGCAACAAGCTAATCGCGCTGGTCTGGCTGGCGGCGATAGGGACGACCCTCTACCTATTGCAGCAGGCGAGTGGGGGGCAAGCCGCGCGGGTGCGGGCCGACCCGGTGCTGGGGCAGCCGTTCCAGCTTGCGGCTACCCCGATATGGTGGCTGGGAGCAGTATTGGCGGCGTGGCTACTGGCGTGGCTGAGTGAACGGATGTGGGGTTGGGTCACAGGGGTGATATGGCGGCAGCGGGGGGTTCGGCTGGCCGATTACCTCTACATCCTTGCCGCCATCCTTGCGCTAGGCACCTTCTTCACTTCGTGGTTCGGCTTCCTTCAGCGTTATCAGCTAACCCTCTATCCCGCGCTCATCGTGGCGGGGCTGACCGCGCTGCGGGGGGCGAATTGGCGGCGGCTAGCTCCCACGCTGGTGGGGCTGACCCTGATTGCCGCCTATAGCATCGCCCTGCACCTCGACGATTACGACTTCTACGCGGCGCAATGGCAGGCGGGCGCGGCGGTCATCGCGCAGGGGGCGCAGTATGAGCAGCTAGACAACGCCTTCGCATGGGACGGATACTATCTCTATGATAAGGCGATACGACAAATCCCCAGCCGCGATTACGATGTGGTGGGCTTCGCCCCGTTCAAGATACTGGACCGCGTCTACATCATCAGCGTGCGACCCCAGCCCGGCTATGCGGTGATAAAGCAATACACCTACTTCAGCCGACTAGACGGCTTCACCACCCACCCGCTGCTGGTGCTGCAACGCCAAGCTCCCTAAGCTAATCGTCCACCGCCCCGCCACTACCCCGTAGCACCGCCCCGAAGGTACGTAGCACAATCCGCATATCCCCAAAGAATGACCAGCTATCTATATAGCGGCAGTCAATCTCCACCATGCGGGCAAAGCGGGGGTCGGCGCGGGCCTCCACCTGCCACAAGCCGGTAATGCCCGGCAATATGGCGAGGCGGCGCAACTCGGCGGGGGAATAGGGCACCCCCTCCGGTTCGCACTGGGGGCGGGGGCCAACCATGCTCATCTCGCCGCGCAGCACGTTGAACAATTGGGGCAATTCGTCGAGGCTGGTCTTCCGCAGGAAGCGACCGACACGGGTGACACGGGGGTCGTGGGGGATTTTGATAAGGTAGGGTGCGCCCCTATTCAGGTGGGCAAGCTCGGCCAGCCGCGCCTCGGCATCTACGCGCATGGTGCGGAACTTGTACATAGTGAGTGGGCGGCGATGTAGCCCCACCCGCTGCGCCCGAAAGATGATTGGCCCCCGCGAGTCCAGCTTAATCGCCACCGCGACTAGCAGCAGTAGCGGGGCGCAGAGGGTGAGGCCCAGCGCAGCGACCAGCACATCGAAGGCCCGCTTGCGACGGTCGGCCACGATGCGGCGGGCTGGCTCTGCCGCGTTATGCGCGGTTAGGGGTTGGCTGCGACCGGCTAGCCTCATACTGCGCCTCCATGAAACCGAGCAGCCGCGCGGCAAAGTGGTCAATATCGAACTGGGCGGCGTGGGCGCGACAGGCGGCGGGGTCGAACTGGCGGGGGTCGAACTGGCGCATCGCTTCGGCCAACGCCTCCACCGTCTGGGCGTGAAAGAAGCTGCCGGTCTGCCCCTCCACCACCGTCTCCAATGCTCCGCCCCCGGCATAGGCGATGACTGGACGACCGGCGGCCATCACCTCGACCGGGGTGATGCCAAAGTCGTCCACGCCGGGGAAGATGAGCGCGGTGCAGCCCGCAATCTGTTGCAGCACCTCGTGGCGAGGCAATCGGCCCAGCACCTGCACGGTTGGCCCTGCCTCGCGCATCAGCCGCGCCCGCTCCGGCCCGTCGCTGACCACCCGTAGCGGCACTCCCAGCCGATTCGCCGCCGCCACCGCCAAATCCACCCGCTTGTAGGGCAACAGCCG
This sequence comes from Chloroflexia bacterium, assembly GCA_038239995.1. GTDB lineage: Bacteria > Chloroflexota > Chloroflexia > QHBQ01 > QHBQ01 > QHBQ01. The sequence continues at coordinate 2,564 of JBBSEE010000468.1, forward strand.
CGAGAGGCAGAGGAAGTAGCCACCCGCGTTGATGGTGGGCGAGTCGGTAAGTTCCAGACTTTCAAACTCTGCCAGTCGAATCGGCGGGTTAATCACCACGCTGTCGCGCTGGTAGAAGCGGCGGATGCGTGCGGCGGTAGTCTGCGAGTTGGCGATGAAGTAGTCCACCTCCTGCGCGGCGCGATAGTCGAGGGTGCGAAGGCGGTCGAGCAGGGGGCGGAGCAGTCGCCGCTTCAGCCCTCCCCCCCCGCTGCGGCTGAGGTACTCGTCCTGCATCCACACGAAGCGGGTGGGAGTATGGCAGTAGCAGAAGTGTAGAGCGCGGCCCTTTCGCACCCACTTGGCGAACGAACTGGCACTGGATAGGATTATATCATAGTCGCGCAGGTCGAAGCGGCGGAAGGCGAACGGGTAGAGCGGCAGGTAGCCTTTGGCAATCGCCTTGCGCTTGGGCAACCATTGGAGGAAGCTGGTGCGAACCTCGTGCTTGCTGAAGGCCGCGCTCATCACTTCGGGCTGGAACAGCGAGGTGTACAGCGGGGCATGGGGAAAGAGGGCGATGAACTCCTCGACCACGTTTTCTGCCCCCCCCTGCTCGTTGAGGTAG
>JBBSEE010000469.1:0-3165 GCA_038239995.1 Chloroflexia bacterium
ACCCCCGCTATCCCGCCCCTAGCACTGATGATAGCACCCCGCGCCATTACCTCGTGCAAATGCAGCCCACGCAACTGGCGGTGGGGCTGGCCGCAGTGCAGGAGGCGGGCGGGAGCATCATCGAACCGATACCCGATTGGGCCTATATCGTGGCGATGAACGCGCCGACCGCCGCAGTGGTGAGCAAGCTGACCTCCGTGCGCTGGGTAGGCCGCTTCCAGCCCGCGTATAAGCTGGAATCCGGCTTGGCCGAGGCGAAAGGCCAACTCAAACTTCGGGTTATCTTCTTCCCTGACCTGCACAAGACGGATGCGGCCACTCAAACCGCAGGGCGAACGCCATTCGCCCCTACACCTCAAACCTTGCCTGTCGCTAGCCTCCCCGCGCTAGCCGCTGACGAAAACGTGCGCTGGATTGAACGGCAACCCAGCTTCAGCCTGAACAACGACCAGATGCGCCAGATTAGCGGGGTGGCCCGCACCGCGACTGACCTCGGACTGTACGGCGCGGGGCAGGTTATTGCGCTGGCGGACAGCGGGCTGGACACGGGCAACCCTAGCACCCTGCTGGCCGACTTTCGCGGGCGGGTACTCGCGGCGCACGCGCTAGGGCGGGCCAACGATTGGAGCGACCCCGACGGACACGGCACCCACACTGCGGGCACCGCGCTGGGCAACGGGTTGAACAGCGGCTCCAACCCCGCCGCGCACAACTATGCGGGCAGCTTTGCGGGCATCGCCCCCGAAGCCCAACTGGTGATGCAATCCATCCTCGACAGCGGCGGCGGGCTGGGTGGCCTCCCCCCCGACCTGAACACCCTGTTCCAGCAAGCCTACGACGACGGCGCACGGGTGCATAGCGACTCGTGGGGGGCAAGCGGGGCGGGCGAATACACCTCCTACTCGCAGCAGGCCGACCAGTTCGTCTGGAATCACCCCGACATGAACGTGGTGTTCTCCGCTGGCAACGATGGGGTGGACCTCGACCGCAATGGGGTGATAGACGGCAACTCGCTATCCTCGCCCGCCACCGCCAAGAACGTCCTCAGCGTGGGGGCAAGCGAGAGCCTCCGCAGCGGGGGCGGCTACAGCAGCTATACCTACGCCGCGTTGTGGCCCAGCGATTACCACACCAACCCGATTGCCGCCGATTACCCCAGCAACAACAGCAGCGGTATGGCCGCGTTCAGCAGTCGGGGGCCGAGCGCGGATGGGCGCATCGGGCCGCTGATTAGCAACCCCGGCACCGATATCATCTCCGCCCGCAGCCAAGTGAGCGGCAACGGCGGCTGGGGCGGCTACAATCAGTGGTATATGTATGACGGAGGGACAAGCATGGCCGCGCCGGGAGTGGCCGGGGCGGCGGCGTTGGTGCGCGAGTTCTACAGTCGCTATGCGGGGGTCAATCCCTCCGCCGCGCTAGTGCGGGCCACCTTGCTGGACGGTGCCTTCGACATGAACCCCGGACAGTACGGGGCGGGCACGGGGCGGGAGATGACCGCGCGACCGAACAACGTGGAGGGTTGGGGGCGGCTGGACCTCGCCAACGCGCTCGATTTGCCCGCCCCCCGCCAACTGCGATTCGCCGACAATGCGACCGGCCTCGCCAACAACGCCAGCATTGACTATGGCGTGGACGTGACCGATGCGGGCTACCCCCTGCACGCCACCCTCGCGTGGGCCGACTACCCCGGCTATGGGCTGATTGATGACCTCGACCTGTCGCTGATGGGGCCAGATGGCACCACCTACTGGGGCAACGCGGTCAGCGGCGGCGACCGCCACAACAACACTGAAACCGTAGACCTCGCCACCGCCCCCGTCGGCCACTATCGCTTGCACATCCACGCCTACCGGGTGCAAGCACCGAGCGGGGTGCAGCCTTTCGCGATTGCGGCTCACGCCGCGATGGGCGGAGTGGTCGTCACCCCCACCCCCACGCTTACCCCCTCGCCTCTCCCCTGCGGCGTGTTCCTCGATGTGCCTACCTCGAACACCTTCTACCAGTACATCCATGACCTCGCCTGCGCTGGCGTGGTGAGCGGCACCAGCTATGGCTACTACTCGCCCAACCTGAGCGCGACGCGGGCGCAGTTCAGTAAGATGGCGGTGAAGGGCTTTGGCTTCAGCTTGCAGACCCCCAGCGGCGGCCCCACCTTCGCCGATGTGCCAACCAGCTATTGGGCGTGGCCGTACATCGAAACCGCCGCCGCCAACCGCCTCGTTAGTGGCACGGGCGGGGGCAACTTTTCGCCCGACGCAAGCATCAGCCGAGCGCAGACGGTGGCAATGATAGTCAGGGCGCGAGGCTGGCCGCGCGTCACCCCCGCCACCCCTTCGTTCAGTGATGTGCCAACAAGCCACTGGGCCTACACCTACATCGAAACCGCCTACGTGCATGGGGCAATCAGCGGGGTGGGCGGCGGCCTGTTTGCCCCCGACGCGGCGGTGCAGCGCGGCCAACTGGCGAAGCTGCTGTACAATGGGATACACAAGCCGTAGGGCATGAGGCATGAGGCATGAGGCATGAGTAGTGGCGCACCTTTGTGGTGCGCCCTTCTTGTTTCAATCCAAAATAGGAGTTACGCAGTTGCCGGTGGATTTGTACCTGATGACGTAGGGGCTAATCGCATCCATCCTGCCCAACTGCGTAACTCCTACCAAAATCTAAAATCAGTTGGTGGGGAAGGGCCAGACCAGCAGCCAGTTGTTGCCTTGCCTAAGCAGCAGGGCGGACTCGAACTGGGTGTTCTTGCTGCCGTCCTTGAGGGTAATCTCCACGCTGTAGGGAACGCTCGCCTGATTGTTGGTGGTAATCGGCTGGCCCACGCTGACGATGCGGGTATCGGTAATCCCGGCACTAGTCTGGCTGTCGGCCATCCGCTTGGCATACTCCTCGGCGGTAATCTTCGCCTGCGAGTCGGGGGTGAGCAGCTTGTAGGCATCGCTGAACCGCCCCTCCTTCACCGCTTGCAGATACTTGGAAACGACCGTGCCCGCATCGTCCGGGGTGCCGCTGTCGCAGGCGGCCAGTATGGTGGTGACTAGCAGCAGGCCGGTTAGCAGCAGAGATAGTTTACGCATCGTGATTCCCCTCATCGTGTTCTTCAACTTTCATTAGTGCCGCATCCACAAAATTTCGCTGCCTCCCCTCCCACCGGGAGGG
>JBBSEE010000470.1:0-3163 GCA_038239995.1 Chloroflexia bacterium
CCCCCGCTATTTGCAGGAGATGCTCTGGCTGGCAAAGTACACCGCCCCGGAGGTGGTGTTCATCTACAGTTGGAACGAGTTCTACGAGGGCGCGAACATCATGCCCGATACGACCTATGGCGAGACCCGCTATAACCTGATGCAAGCGATGATTAAGGATGTCCGCGATAATGCCCAACGCATCCTGCCCCGCACCCTGCTGATTACCGATGATTACAGCGGTAACTGGCAACAGCAAAATTGGCAGTTGTCGGCGGAGGAGCTAGCGGTCATCTTTCCCTTGCGCCGCTATATCCCCCAAGCCGATTACAAGATGGCGAACGAAGTCACTGCTGCCGACCTCGCCAAATATGATGTAATAGTGGCGATGCAGACCACCCGCCCCGATTTGGACGACCTACTCAGCCAATTGGTGAGCAAAAAGCAGATTATCTTCTACCACTTCCTGCCCGGTAATGACCTTAGCATGACCAGCTACTTTGCCGCCGACATCAGCTACGCCAACCGCAACCGCCAACTTGATTTGCTCGATGCCAATGGCAGCAAGCTGCACTCTATCTTTGTACATGACGATGTGATGAACCTGCAATTGAACAGCGGAAGCCACCCACTGCTATATGCCAGCGATGGTGGCAGTAAGATACCCTTGCTCGTCCAGCGTAAGGATGACTACTGGGTCAACTATTATTGGCCCGACGAGAGCGTGTTCGAGCGGCTGTTCAGCAGCGTATATGGTCGCCCGCTAGAGCCAGCGATTATGTATGGTGACGGTATCCACGCGCAGCGGTTGGAAGTCAGCGCGGATGGCAAAGTGACGCAGGATACCTTCAGTGCCCCTGCGGTGTACCAGCATCAGCCGCTGCCTATCCCCTTCGCCATCCCCACTCCACAGGAGTTGCCTACCGCTACTCGGTTAACTTAGCAAGGGTGAAGGTTATAGTCCTGAATGCGGCGGACAGGGTGCGGGTATCGCCATTACTCGGTGTCGCCGCATAGCTCATCCGTAGGCGCATCTTGTTAAGGCCACTTCGCCAATGCTCCTTGCCTATGGATACCCTATAATCTTGCCACCCGCTCTTAGGCAACGGGATGGTCGCGGCAGGTGCGTTTTCGTCATTGAGATAGATACTGAGGGTCTGCGGCTGATTGTCCTTTATCAAGGGGCGGATGGTAAGAGTAACCGTGTAGTTCGCGGGTTCACGCACGGGGGTCAGCAGTTGCCCCTCTGCTCGATTCAGCCACACGTATCCGCCTTGCGTGTCCGTCTCCGGACGTTCCCAGCCCAACAACTTGAAAATGTTACTATCGGGGCTGGCGAGGCTCAACCGCGCAGTTTCCGCCATTGACTTCACTGCCTCAGTGTCTACGCGATAAATCATCGTATCACCAACCCTACTTTTGTCAGGATAGACCTCTACCAGCGGCAAGGTTTGATTGAGAAAGTTGATTGCCCCAACAGGTAGTGCAGGAGGGTGAACAATCAGATAGCGGACATCGAGGTAGTAAACGAGCCGCGCCGCATCGAGGCGGTAGAAGTTCATTGCGTTGGTGTCGGTCAGCACCCGTACAATCTCGCCATCCGCCCGCTTGGTGCCATTGGGTTCGGAACTTAGGATATGGATGTATTCATCGTTAATATAATAGTTATTGAAGTCGGGGAGTGGACGTGAGATGCTGCCGCTGAAAGCCCGTTTCTGATAAAGAGTTTGCTCGTACATGATATGCTCGATGCTGAATTGTACCCGTGGTGAACCGGATACCGGCAAATCCAGCACCGCAAAGTCTCCCACCTCCGCGGCAATTTGGGCGAAGACTGGTGGCTCGTCCAAAGGATGTGCGCCGGGACCAAAAGGCAAAAGCAGATTATCAATCAACATTAGCACAGAGATAGCGGCGAGGAGCAGAGTAGCTCCTATGTTGGCGCGAGTGGCGGGCCAGCGGGAGGTCAACCAATTGAGCAAGCTCCTAATCGTAAAAGCTACCAGTATGCCAGCGGCAAAAGTGGTGAGCAAGGCAAAACGGGCGGGGATACGTGCGTTGTTAAGGATGGGAATCTGCGCCCACAAAGCATATGGCCCCGCCAAGGGGAGCGGGTTATTAAAAAAGTGTGGTTGAGGGCCTAGAGCAAAAACAAAGCATATCAGCAAGAAGGTCAGCCAGAAGCGAAACGGAGCCGAGCGACGCGCCAACTTAAGGCTGCCCGCGATTACTAGCACGATAGCCACCCACCCCGCATAGACTAGCCCTTCGCCCCCACGTTGGCTGACAATCTGGGCATTGAATTGTTGCACCCAATGAGGAGCCACCCATGGATTGATGGGGAGAAAGAAGCTAGCCGCATCAGCATAAAAGGTGTTCGCCCCCTCCCACTTCACGTAATAACCCTCCTTAATATCCTTATAGTCGGCATATAGCAAAGGAGAGCCAACTGCCACAAACACTGTCCCCAAGATGATGAGGAGAGTCGCTAGGGTGGTCAACGACCGCTTGTTTAGGATACGACGACCCCATGCCATCCCGCTGCTCACCATCTCCGTATCTGCGCGGCCCAACAGATAATAGATGAGATAGCAAATAGAGAAGAAGATGGCATAGACGGTCTGATAATAATCAACCAGAAAAATGAAGCCGAGGCATAGACCGGCAAAGGCAGCATAACGACGGCGATGCTCCGACTCGCGCAGCATCTTGATGAAAAACAACACGTACAAGGGGAAGAATTGGGTACTGATAATGTGCAGGTGCCCGCCCGCGTTGAGGAACTTGAAGGTAGAGAAGGCAAAGACGATACCACCAGCAAAGGCGGCCCGTTTATCGGCAACCAAGTAGTTGACTAGCAGGTACATACTGAAAGCGGAGAAGATGAAGGCAGCAAGAATGGCAAGGTTATAGGCTACCTCCACGCTCCAGATGTTTTGCACCGGGATAGATAGCGTAGTGATGATTGGAGACAGACCACCATGAAAGGCGAGTCCAGTGCCGAAGGGGTGATAGAGCATATCGGTGTGAAAAGGCCATGTGTGCAGCGTCTGCAACGAGTAGCCCATCCACCAAAAGCCCCATATAAACATATATTCATCAATAGTGCCAGACAAAGTGTGGCCGCTCAAGTTAATCACTAGCGGCCAAGTCATTACCACAGTAATAACCCCGTAGAGTAGCA
>JBBSEE010000471.1:0-3160 GCA_038239995.1 Chloroflexia bacterium
CATGGCACGTTGACTAGCTCTGCGCCGGTGTTGGCAATCTTGCCCACCTTTTCGATTAGGCCAGCAAAGCTAATCTGGTCGCTCTGGTCGGAGCCAAGGTTGTAGGCTTCGCCGTTGGCCGCATCGGTGGCCGCCACCCGCAAGAAAGCGTCGGTTACATCGTCCACATAGTTGTAGTCGCGCAACTGTTCGCCGGTGCCGTAGACAGTCAGCGGCTTGGCATCGAGGGCGAGGCGGATGAACCAGTTGAGGATACCGTAGCGGGCGTGCTTCATCTGGTGGCGGGGGCCGTAGCTGTTGTTGATACGCAGGCTGGTGGTCCACATCCCATGTGCGTGGTGATAAATCATGTGGTACTGCTCGGCGGCGTGCTTGTTTGCGCCATAGATGTCCACCGGATAGGTCGCGTCGGTCTCCTGCACGGGGATGTGCTTCGGCTTGCCGTACTGTGCCCGCGAACCGGCGTAGACAATCCGCGCGGCAGGGTTGTGCTTGCGGCAGGCTTCAAGGAACACGAGGTTGCCGCGACAGTTAATGTCCACGTCCAAAAACGGCTCAGTCATGCTGTCGAGGTGGCTGGTCTGATTGCCGATATGGAAGATGACCGCTTGCTCGCGCACGAGATGGGCCATCGCCCCTTCGTCGCGGATGTCGGCGATGTTCACCTTCACCTTGTCCTTGACCGGCTCGATGTTGAAGAAGTTGCCACCGTATAGCGGCAGCATCGCGTCCACCAGCATTACCTCCGCGCCCAACCCCACGAGGCTGATGGCGAGGTTGGAGCCGAGGAAGCCGAGGCCGCCGGTAATCATCACCCGTTTGCCATTGTAGAAGTCCTTGTAATTGTCTGCGTTCATGTCCCCTCCTTGTGATTTGCAGGCCAATACTAACAATCAGGGGCGGGGGTTGTCAAGCGGAAGCGGTAAGCAGTATAATGGGCATATGGAAGAGTTCCCCATTCGTGTTACCAAGATACATCAAGGGCGACGCTACAGCCTAGAGGTCGCCTTCGTCACCCTGCCCAATGGGTTGGGGGCGGAGATGCTGGCGCGGATTAGCGCAGCGACTGGCCTCAGCTTCCGTCGCCCGGTCGGCAATCTGCAAGCCCGCAAGGAGCTACATATCGCGGCGGTGGACGCGGATGAAGCCACCTTCGACGCGATGTTCCTGCAAGCCGAGCTAATCGCTAAGGAATACGGTGTGGTGAGCGAAACCCGCCAGAACCTCGGCGCACCAGAGCCGGGCGATGAGCCGATGCCGATTGACCGACGCGGCCTGAAGCGGCGCAAACCCACCAGCCCCTCCCCACTGGGAGGGGCCAAAACTCCCCTCCCGTGGGGAGGGGCTGGGGGTGGGAGCGAGCCACACTCATTACTCAAGAGCCGCGCTTACCTCAATCCGCAGGTCGCCCAGCGCGGCGATGGGTACAGCATCGAAGCGATAGCCCAGCGGCGCGGGGGCGCGGTGGGCGAAGGGTTGACCAGCAGCGGAGAGGCGGATGTCCAGATTGCCGGGCGCGTACAGATGCGGCAACCGCCCGCTTCTCGCTTCCACCGTGACGCGGCAGAGGCTAGCAGCGGCATCGTCGCGGTTCGCCACCACCCTTAGCAGCAGGTGAACCGCGGGGTCAACCGTGCTGAGGAACAAGATCTGCTCGTGGGGTGCGTCGCTCTGGCCCAATGTCGCCGGGGTGGCTTGGTTGGCGGCATCCATCGCCGCGACGTTGCGCCGCGCGGTGGCTAGCCCGCTATCCGCCGGTCGCGGTTGACTATATAGCTGCACCACCGCTTCGAGGCGGCCATCTATATGGCGGATTAGCTCCACCCGCCCCTTGAACCGTCGCCGCCAGCCACCTTCATCGTCCATGCCGTTCACCTCGCTGCCATTATACCCGATATTCCCATCGAGGAGGCGACCTGATGTTGATACGCAGATTGGCCCGCTTGGGCTTGCAGCTGATGATTGCCACGCTGCTGGCCTTGCTGCTATACACCTTGCCGCTGGTCTTCTACATCATCGCCGACGGCCCGCCCAGCCCCACCTTCCAACTGTGGTGGGGCAGTTCACTCAGCTTCCTGCTGGTACTGTACATCGGCAAGACCCTGTACGACACCCTCTTTTTCGACCATTACCAACGCTAAGGGTGAGGGCTATCCACCCCCACACCCGCTTACCCACCCCATATGACCGACCGCGACACTATCGCCCTAGTTATATCCTTTGCCTACGCCTTCGTCCTGCTGGGGGTGGCGGAGGGGTTGCGCCTGTGGTTCAAGGTGCGGCCCGATTACACCCGCAAGTTGGTACACGTGGGGGCGGGGATGTGGGTGTGGGGCGAATTGGCCCTGTTCGACCACTGGTGGGCGGCGGTGATACCGTTCGCCGCCTTCATCGGGCTGAACTATATCTCCTATCGCGTGCGGTTGGTCAAGTCAGTGGAAACCGGCGAGGGAGCGGGGACCGTCTACTTCGCCATCGCCGTCGCTCTGCTCACCCTGCTCTGGCCGCTAGGCCTCACCTATGCGGCGGTGGGCGGGGTAATGGCGATGACATGGGGCGATGCTGCCGCTGCACTGGTGGGGCGGGCCATCGGTCGCCACCCCTACCGTGTCTACCGTCCCGGTGTGGGCGGGCAGCGCAGCCTAGAGGGTTCGCTGGCGATGTTCGCCCTCAGCTTTGCCAGCATCTTCGTGACCTTGCTGTTGCTACCCATTCACCTTGCGGCTATTCACCCCCTCACCCTTGCCTTCTACGCCTTCCTTGCCGCCATCTGCGCCACTATCATCGAGGCAGTTACACCGCTCGGCTTGGACAACCTGAGCGTGCCGCTGCTCACTGCGGGCATACTGGTGCTGCTCGGTGAGGCGCGGCTGGATGCTTGGCGGCTGGCGGGCGGTCTGCTACTCAGTGGCCTGATTGCGCTAGCGGCATATTACGTCACGGCATTGGATGTAAGCGGGGCGTTGGGGGCGGTGGTGACGGGGACGAGCATCTTTGCCTTCGGGGGGTGGACGTGGGGGCTGCTGCTGATTGCTTTCTTCATCACCTCCAGCGGCCTATCCCGCTATCGCGCCCGCGACAAGCGTAGCCTAGAAGCGGAGAAGTTTGACAAGGGCAGCCGCCGCGATTGGGGGCAGGCATTGGCTAACGGTGGGGTGGC
>JBBSEE010000472.1:0-3155 GCA_038239995.1 Chloroflexia bacterium
ACCCCTTACGCGCAAAGGGCCGGGGGCGCCCCCAAACATGACCGTGTGTAGGGCCGCGACTTGCATCCGGCTCTGGCACACCCTTGCTAGATTGTCTGCAACAAATCGTTGGTCATCTACGTATAATAGTTGTGTAGATAATATATCTGGTAGGAGCGCATTCTAAGCTAGGAAACAAACCATTCGGTAGCGGCGAACCGTTGTTCGCCCATTGTGCAAGCCAGCCGCTTGCCACAAGAAAGGGGAACGTTCAACCATGTCTGACCACAATGGTGGAGGTTATCCAGGCGGACAAGACCCCAATCAGGGGTCGCCATATCAGCAACCACAACCACCCTATCAGCAACCGCAGCCCAATTACCCAACCCAACCCAACTATCCGCCACAAGGCTACCAGCAGCCGGGCGGTTACTATCCGCCGCAGGAGCAGCAGGGCATTTACCAGCAACCCGGCTATGAGCAAGGCTATGGCGCACCACCGCCCCCCCCACCTGCCCCGGTGCGACGCGGGCGGGGGCCACTCCCCTTCGTCATCGCGGTGCTGGTGATTGCCCTACTGGGGGTAGGTGGCTACTTCGGCTACCAAGCCTTCGTCAAGCCGGTGGTGAATGGGGTTGACCACGCCAAGCTGCTGCCCAACAGCACAGTAATGTACTTCAGCTACGATGCCACCCCCGACAAGACCCAAGCTGACAATTGGGCCAAGGTGATGGCTGCCTTCACCAGCCAGCCGGGGGTGCAGGACAAGCTCAACCAGATGGGGGTGCAGATGAATGCTGCCCCCGCGATGCTGAACCAGTTCGCCCAGTCGTGCAACCAGCAAGGCGGTGGCAGCGGGGTGAATGGCAGCATCCTCAGCAACCTCACCGAGTTCTTCGGGGGCAACGTCACGATTGGCTACCTCGCCCCCAGCGACAGCGAATTGCGCCAATTGGTGGGGCAAGTGGCGCAGCAGAGCCAGATGATGATGCGGAACAGCAACCCACCCACCGGCCCCTCGCAGGCCCAAGCTGGTTGCGCCGTCATCCACCTGTTTGAGAACCACGCCGTCGCCCTCGTCGAACTCGATGTCAACCCCGCCAAAGTGGGTGGATTGATTGACAAGCTGAAGACCCAAGCGGGCGACGAGAGCAAGTTGACTAAGGATGAGAGCTACAACGGCAGCCAAATCTACAAGGTCAACCTCGGCAGCGGCCAAGAGTTCTTCGTCGCCCTGATTGGCAAGGAAGCGGTCGTCACCACCAACAAGGATGTCACCAAGCTGGTGATTGATGCCTATAAGGACAATACCAAGTCGCTGTCCGCCGACCCGCAGTACCAAGCCGCCCTCAGCAAGATACCGACCGCCCGCATCGCCACCTTCTACGCCAGCACTGCGCGGCTGGGGGCGATGATTAGCACGGTGATAGACGAGGCCTCGAAGAGCGGCGGTACGATGGGCACTAGCCTGAACTCGATGAAGGGCATATACGACCAGTTGAAGAACATCAACGGTGCCGCCCTGATTGCCATGTCCGCCCAGCCCAACGGCATCCAGATTGACACCGCCAGCAGCCTCGCGGACAACACCCTCGGCCTCGACTACCTCGCCCCCCTGATGAGCGACCGCGCACTGGTGAAGATGCTCCCCGCCGACACGTGGGGCTTCGCCGCCGCTGCCGACCTCAAGGGTCTAATCAACGCCTATCTCAGCAGCATAGACAAGATGCCCAGCTACTACCAGAGCCTCGGCATGGGTAATATGAGCGCGGCCAAGATTCGCCAGATGTTCAAGGACTCCACCGGCCTCGACCTCGACGAGGATATTCTAAGCTGGATGGGCGGCGAGTTCGCCGTCTATGTACAAAGCGGCCCTAGCACCGATACGCCAGAACAGGGTGGGTTCGTGCTGAACGTGAAGGACAGCAAGGACAAGGCCCAAGCCAGCATCAAGAAGATTAACGACACCCTCGCCGCTAAGGGGTTGCTAACCGGCAGCACCAAGCTGACCGAGGTACAAGTTGCAGGCAACACCGTCTACAAGCTGGGCAGCGAGTATAATGGCAGCTTCAGCGGTCTCTACTACGGCATTGTAGGTGACAACTTCTACATCGCCAGCACCCAAGCGACCATCGAAGCCCTTGCCAGCGGCAAGGGTGGGGTGGCGGATAATGCCAACTACAAGGGGGCGTTGACCAACGCGATTAGCAACAACAATGGCGTGCTGTACGTTAACTTCCAAGCCATCCGCGAGGTGTACGAGAAGTACATGGCTGACCGTGTGCAAAAGAGCAATAGCGGCGACACTTACTACAAGGACGAGCTTGACCGCTACAACCGCGACACCAAGCCGTTCCTTACCCCGTTCCGTAGCCTCGGCATCACCAGTGATGGTGACAAGAACAACCAGCACGTGGTGATGTTCATAGACATCGAGAAGTAACCCTCCACGCATAAAGGCTCGGTGAAGGTGGGTGGCACGGACGACGTGCCACTCACCTTTATAATCAGCTAAAACCCGCCCCCCATTTTCCTTGACACCACCACACCTGTTTGGTATAATCCCCTTTGTCGCCAAGACAAAGGCCTCGTTTACCCCAGTGGTAAGAAGACCTGATAAAACCTATCCACCTTCGCAGTACCCAGAGCAACGTGCGCTAGCCTTCAGCCGCTAAGACTGAAAGCCGGTTAACGTTCGGCCATGCGCTAATCCGCCCGGACGGGCAGATAAGCAAGGGGTTGATGCGCTCTTTGGGCGAGTGCAACCCGCCCCTACTGACCCGATAAAGCAAAACAAAATATTGGTCGGTGGAAAAGTGGAAAAAGTCTTGACAGGGCGATAGCGGTTTGGTATAATCCGCTTCGTGCCTCAAAAAAGGCACGAAAAAGCGAACCTTAACAATTGAAGAGTGGTAAGAAGCAAGCGCAAACGAAAGAGACTGGGAATGACGGTTCACCGTTAAGTTATCCGTGCGTGGCTGACCTGCTGCGATGTCCATGTTCCAACACGAACATCAGCAGCAAAAGCTGCACACCAACTGATGGAGAGTTTGATCCTGGCTCAGGATGAACGCTGGCGGCGTGCCTAAAACATGCAAGTCATACGGACAGACTTCGGTCTGCCAGTGGCAAACGGGTGAGTAACACGTGGGAACTCGCCCTTCGGTGGGGAATAA
>JBBSEE010000473.1:0-3139 GCA_038239995.1 Chloroflexia bacterium
GAGAGGGCGTGCTGAGGGTGGTCAGGCAGGCCGGGGTAGTGGACTTGGGTCACTTGGGGTCGTATGGTGAGGAACTGAGCCAGCTTGAGGGCGTTGTAGCACTGCCGCTCCATGCGTATAGCGAGGGTCTTCACCCCGCGATGTATCAGGTGGGCCTCGAAGGGGCTGAGGATACCACCCACCAGTCGGCCCAGCAGCCGCAGATTAGCCTCGCGCTCGGCATCGTTGACGATGACCACCCCACCAGTCGCGTCGCCGTGACCGCTGAAATACTTGGTGGCCGAATGCATGGTGATGTCTGCGCCGAACTCGAAGGGGCGGAGTAGCCATGGGGTGCCGAAGGTGTTGTCCGCAATGGTCAGTACCCCCGCCGCTTTCGCCAGCGCGGAGACGGCAGCTACGTCCACTACCTTTAGCAGCGGATTGCTCAACACCTCGTAGAGGGCGACTTTGGGGCGGGGTTGCTCTTGCATCGCCGCTTCCAATTCGGCAAGGTCGGTGAAATCGGCGAGGCGCAAATCTACCCCCAGCGGGGTGAACACTTTGCCCAGCAGGCCCAGACTTGCGCCATATACGTCGCGGCTGCACAACACCGTATCGCCGCTCTGCAACTCGCAGGCCAATAGAGCGGCGTGCAAGGCGGCCATCCCGCTGCCGAACACGACCGCTGCTTTGCCCCCTTCGAGGTTGGCAAGGGCTTGCTCCAGCGCGTGATTAGTGGGGTTGCCATAGCGTTGATAAACGTAGCCCTCGCGTTCGCCCGCGAACACCTCATCCAATGCTTCAGCACTGCCCTGCAAGTAGGTGGTGCTGGCATATATCGGGGTGGTGGTAGGCTGCTGCTCGTTGCCTAGCCGTTCACCAGCGTGAACTGTGCGGGTGTTGAATGCCTGCTTCTGCTCTGCCATACGCTTGCTCCTCTCCCTGCCGTTGGGTAATGATAGCATCTGTCCACCCTCTGCGTCAAGGAAGCGGCATCATCGCTATCACATCGCACACATTTGACTATTGCTTCAGGGTATGCTATGGTATGCCTATCCTAACCAGCCTTCAAGCATGACCGAGCGTACAAGGCGTATTCATCTCCATACCGGAAAGGAAGTGGTCTAGATGTGGACTAAGCTAAGGAGGTATAGTATCGTCGCAGCGGGCGTTGCCAGCTTGCTCGCGGTAATCACCCTATTCTCCCCAGTGGGGCGGGCGAGTGCCGCCCCGGTTTACAGTAAGCTGGCACAAGCGGCGACCAGCACCCCCAACCCCACCGCAACCCAATCGCTCAATGGGCAGGTGTTTGTCTCCTGTCGCTATTACGGGCCGTATGACCGCGAGTTCGACTTGCAATTGGAGCAAGGGCATGGCGGCGCACCGACGGTCGATGTCACGCTGGGGCTAGTCACCGGCGGGACGCAGACTGACCACTTCGTGGCTTACTCGCATCAATATCGGGGGCCATACCTGAATATCTCCGCCGATGCACACTGGCCCGACCAAGCCAGCGGTTATGGCGGGGCTACCTGCGGCTACGCCATACCCACCGAGACCCCCACCAGTACCTCGACCCCCGATTACTCGCTCACCCCCACCGCTACCCACCTGCCGCGTGAGCCGCAACCAACCGATACGCCTGCGCCGCCCCCAGTGCCTACGTCCCCGGCTACCCCGATACTATCGCTGACCGATACGCCGCTGCCGCCGACCGCGACCCTGCCGCCTGCGACACCCATAGTGATTGCCACCCCGCCGCTAGAGACCACTCCTTTTCCGCCCGCCCCTACCCCTGCGCCGCTGCTCATTACTACCCCCTTGTCGGCACCATCGGCCACTCCCATGAGCAACACGGGCGGTCATGTCGGCACTATCCCCGGCCTGCCGCGCACCGGCCAGACCAATGATATGTGGCTCTGGCTGCTCGGCATCACTATTGCCGCCCTTGCGCTTGGCTACACCCTACGCCGCCCGCGCCGCTCGGCTAAAGATTAGCTGACCTACCTTTGTCGGCCCTCCCTCTGCTTGACAGGGAGGGCTTTTTTGCGCCAGCTATTGACAAAGCAGAACAATTGTGCTACAATATGCTTAGAACAAAAGTTCTACACCAACACGGAAGGAGCAAGCAAATGGCAAAGACGAGCAAGGGGAACACGGCTAGCGTGGCCCTCCCCCTGAAGGCACGGCGGCGTAGCGACACTGAGGCGTTGTGGACGCGGATACAGGGGCGCAGCGGCGTGTACCAAGTGCAGAGGGCAGCCGAGGCCAGCCACAACGTTGACCTCCGCACCACCCAGCCGATTTGCGACTGCGACACCTACCGTGAGCGGGCGCAGCGGCGAGCAGGCAAGGGAGCAGCCTGCCCGCACATCGCGGCCCTGCGTGATTGCGGCTTCCTCGCCGCCTGAGCGCATCGCCACTGATACTAGACGAACCAAGAGCTAAGGAGAACCACTGAGATGCTAACCGACCCGAACAAACCGAAACAAGTATCGCCTGAGATTTACGTCTATGCCACCAACAAGAACTTCCTCAACCTGTATGATGCGCTTCGCATCGGCAAGGTGAAGGTGGAGTTGGCGGGCTACGACAAGGATAGCGGCAAGCAGACCGGCATTGCCGCCGCATGGCTGGATGCTGACGACCTGAAGCTGCTTGCCCACCTCGTGCTTAACCGCCTATTCACCCCCGTGACCAACAATCGCTTCGAGCGGTTCGGCGGCTCGGAGAAGGCGGACGGGCACGTGGAAAGCCGTACCATCAGCCTAGAGTGGGACGATGGCGGCGGCAAGTTCGCCCGCTACCCTTATCGCCTGACTATCTCCAACGGCCCCGGCCAGAAGACCGCCCTCGGCGCAGTCACCCCCGCCGGTGAGCCGACCACCCGCTTGCAGTTGCGTATCCCCGAACCCGACCTAATGAAGGTGCTACTGGTGGCCCGCGACTACGTGCTGGCTTACGAGGTCAACCAACACAACCGCATCGTGGCTCAGAAGGCCCGCGAACTCCGCGCCCGCCTCGAAGAGCGCGATGCCCACAACGGCCAGCCGCTGCCGCCCACCCGCCTGCACCCTGATGCCGACGATGATGAACGCAGCGACACGCCCGCCCTCCGTCCCGCTCGCCCGATGAACAACGGGGCCACGCGCCCCAC
>JBBSEE010000474.1:0-3134 GCA_038239995.1 Chloroflexia bacterium
CCACGCCCACCCCCACCCCCAACTCGGCCACCCCCACTACCACGCCCACCCCAGCGGCTGGCCTGCCTGCCAATGTGGATGCCAACATCAGCCCCACCAGCGGTCCAGCCGGCACCAAGTTCAACGTCAGCATCAGTAAGATGCAGGCGGGCGAGTTTGTGGCTGCGTGGGTGACGCGGATGAGCGACAATCAAGTCACCCCCCTGCCCGACCCGCCTAACGCTGCTGACGCGAACGGCAACCTTAGTGGCTTGAGCGTGGACAGCAGCGGCTTCAGCGATGGGGTTTACGCCGTCACCTACTACGGGCGCACCAGCAAGCACAGCTCGATTGCCTACTTCCTCGTGGGCAGTGCTAGCCCGTCGCCCACTGCGCCGTCCGCCACCGTTACCCCCACCCCGCTCCCGCCCGGCACCGCCAGCGCGACCATCAGCCCCACCACCGGGGGGGTAGACACCGTGTTCACCGTCACCGGCAGCGGCTTCCAAGCCAACGAGCGGGTGGGTATCTGGTTCACCGACCCCAACGGGGTGGTGCTTGAACCGCCCACCAGCGACCCCCACTACGCGGATGCGAATGGCGGTTTTAGCTACCAGTTCAAGCCTTCCGATGCCTTGCCCAGCCTTGTGCAGGGGCAATGGGCGTTTTCGATGCAAGGGGTATCCAGCAATCGTAAAGCGGTGGTCAACTTTGGACTGAGCCGCTAACTATCGCGGCCATCAGATGTAACTTTACTGGCAAACAGCACGTATACATTGTATAGTATGCGTGCTGTTGTTTTGCCCTCTACTTGCAGCGTAGCAGGTAGACAACCACGCAAGTCGGGCCGCCACCACTCGACCCACTGCCGTGCTAGCCGCTGCAAGGCTGGCAGCGGGCGTTTACCTCAGAGTGGCGACACATTTAGGCGCGGCCAGCATGGTCGTGCGAAAGGAAGAGGATTAAGCATATGCGTAAGTATAGGAACACGCTATCCGCATTGGCGTTGCTGTTGGCAATGATGGTCGCGCCCGGCCTGAGCGCGGTTCGCGCCCAAGCAACCTTCGCTAACGATGACTTCAAGGCGGCGTGGCAGCGCACCGACTTTATCGTCGGCACCCCCGGCGCACATGGCTACTACTGGGGGCCAGTGGAGACCAGCAAGGCCAAGGATGAGACCTACAACGGCAAGACCCTGCACGTGCAGTATTTCGACAAGGCGCGGATGGAGCTTAACGAAGCCGCCGCCCCCGGCGACAAGTTCCGCGTCACCACTGGCCTGCTCGCCAACGAGCTAATCAGCGGCAATCACCAGACCGGCAATACCAGCTTCGAGACCCGCTGGCCTGCGGAGATTGCGATTGCGGGCGATGTGGACGATGCCAACGCCCCCACCTATGCCAGCTTCAACAAGCTGACCGGGCGGGCCAACAATATCCCCGGCGGTAGTGCCACTGCCACGATCGCCCGCAACGGCAGCACCGGCAACGATGCCAGCAAGGCGAGTGACCCCAAAGGTGTTCTCGCTTACTATGAAGGCACCACCGGCCACAATATCCCCAAAGCGTTTTGGGATTACCTCAATCAAAAGGGGCCGATTATGGTGGGCGGCAAAGTAACAAACAACGCCCAAGTGAGCGACCCCTGGTTCTACTACACCGGCTTCCCCACCACCGAGGCGTATTGGGCCAAGGTGAAGATTGGCGGGCAGGCGGGGGTAGACGTGCTGATTCAAGCATACGAGCGGCGGGTGCTGACCTATGTGCCGTCTGCGCCGCCCGCCTTCCAAGTGCAATGGGGCAACATCGGGCAGCACTATTATGACTGGTTCTACAACAATTTGGGCAAACCGACCACCCCGCCGACCAACACCCCCGGCCCCGCCCAGCCGACCAACACGCCCGTCCCTGCTGGCCCCGATTGCAGCGGCATCCCCGCCCCCCAAACCGCCACTGTCACCCCGCAATGCGGCAGCCCCGGCGATACCTTCACCTTCAGCTTCTTCGGCTTCCAGCCCAACGAACCGATTTCCTTCTGGTTCACCAACCCCGCGGGCAAAGTAGATGGCACCACGCAGCCGCTCAACGTGCAGCATAATGGCCGCTTCGATGGCCTAGCTTTCCCCACCGATTCGTCGTTCGAGCCGGGCATCTGGGCGTTGATCTTCCATGGCTCTAACAGCAAGCATGATTCGATCGCATGGTTCAAACTGGTGCCGAAGGCGGGCAGTGCTACCCCCACCCCCGGCGCGGATGTGTGCAGCCAAGTCCCCGCCAGCACCAACGGCTCGGTCACACCTACCTGCGCGGCGGGCGGGGCGAGCTTCCAGTTCACCGGCACCGGCTTCACCCCCAATCAGGAAGTCCGCCTCTGGCTGACCACCCCCGACCAAGCGGTAGTACCCTCCAGCGCGATTACCGCCGACGGCCATGAGGTTCAAGCCTTCTCCGATAGCAGCGGCACGGTCAAGATTGGCTTGTTTAGCGGCAGCGGCATCAAGAAGGGGGTGTGGGCACTGACCTTCCACCAATTGGACGGCAAGCACGATAGCATCCTCTACTTCGGCATCAAGTAAGCCTCACCTCAAGCCAAGTTGCCCTCCTCATCCGCTGGGGAGGGCAATTTGTTACCTCAAATGTTAACCTTGTTTAACCGTGTCGCGCCACCCATGCCACACGCCCCATGCCTCATACCTTTGTGTTATAATCGGGATTATGAGTAACCGCGTCCTCATCGTAGACGATGAGCAGAACATCATTGACTTCACCCGTAGCCGCTTCGAGCGCGAGGGGTTGACCGTGCAGAGCGCGATGAGCGGAGGCGACGCGCTGGCCGCTTTGCTGCCCCCCGATTGCGCGATTGACATCGTGGTGCTGGACATCGGCCTGCCCGATATTGACGGCTTCGAGGTGCTGCGCCGCGTGCGAAACAGCGGCAGCGATGTTCCAGTTATCATCCTGTCCGCCCGCACCGACGATGTTGACCGCATTGTGGGGTTGGAACTGGGGGCAGACGATTATGTGGTCAAGCCATTCAATCCCCGCGAATTGGCTGCCCGCGTGCGTGGCCTGCTGCGACGGATGGAGCAGGTGCGTAGCCTGCGTGAACAGGTCAACGCTAGCAGCCCGCCACTCACCCCCGCGCACGGCCTCGCC
>JBBSEE010000475.1:0-3121 GCA_038239995.1 Chloroflexia bacterium
GAAGCCCAAATCCCCCGGCTGGCGGCGCGGCGTGGTGGGCGTTTCGCTCTGCTCCTGCACGGCGGTCAGTGCCAATTGCGCGGCGTGGCCGTTGCCGTTCTTCCCGTTCTTGCCGTTGCCGTTCTTGCCATTACCGTTGGCGGGTTGCGCGTGCAGCCGCTGGATGACGCGGCGCACCCGCTCTTTGGTTATCTCCGCGATGTTGATGTACTTGCCCTTCTTCTCGCTCGGCTCGGTCGGCAACTGCACGAGGATGAAGCGACGGTTGCCCCCATCCTCGCGGTTCAGTTCCAGCACCGCCTGCGCGGTGGTGCCGCTGCCAGCGAAGAAGTCCAGTGCTATGTCGCCCTCTTCACTGGCTGTTCCAATCTCTAGCAATCTCCTTATCAAAGCTACCGGTTTAGGTGTGTCAAAGGTGTTTTCTGGAAATATCTCCTTGATTTCATATCTAGCTATTTTGTTGTCACCAGCGAATTCCCTATCCCACCACGTTTGCGGAGTAATGCCTTGCCTGACCTCAGACAAGAATCGCTTTTGCATTGGTCTACCCTCACCAGTTGAGCCAAACACGATCCTATTGTCCTCTAGTAGCTCCTTGTATCGAGCCTCAGAGACAATCCACGAACGGCTAGGGGGGGGGTTGACAACACGGCCCGTTGGTGTGGTGATTGGATAGATAGTGCTTTGCGTTGCAGTACGTGCCGACAGGTCGCTAGCACGCCAAAGACCTCTGGGATCATTGTCTGGGTTTTGATAATCCTGCAGTTGCTCTTCAGACCTCTTGAGCAAAGTTGGCATCCAAAAAGCGACATTTCTAGCAAATGCTATAATATAGTCGTGGGTTTCAGATATTAGCTTTGCATCATTTGCTGGTCCATACTTTTTCTGCCAAACAATAGTTGCTACAAAGTTCTCCTCACCGAACACCTCGTTCATCAACAGGCGTAGATTATGAAACTCATTACTATCAATACTGATGAAAATCACGCCATCGTCGCGCAATAGCTGGCGGGCAAGGAACAGGCGGGGGTACATCATCGTCAGCCAGTTGGAGTGGATGCGCCCGCTGGTTTCCTTATTGGTGGAGAGGGTCTCGCCGTTGCCGTTCTTCTGGCCGGTCAGCCGCAGGTAGTTGGTGAGCGGCTGGGCGAAGTTGTCGGGGTAGATGAACTCGCCGCCGGTGTTGTAGGGCGGGTCAATGTAGATCATCTTGACACGGCCAAAGTATGACTTATAGAGCAGCTTGAGGGCTTCCAGATTGTCAGCCTCGATAATCAGGTTGGCGGTGTGGTCGAACGCGACCGACTCGGCGGCAGCGGGGACGAGGGTGCCATCCGCCGGTGCCCGCAGGGCGTTCACCGCATCGCGCCGCCCCGCCCACGAAAAGATAAAGCGTTCGCTGCTGCCCTCATCCTGCCCCAGCATCTTGGCAAGGCGGGCCACATCCAGCCGCCCCTCGCTGAAGGCTTCGGGGAATAGCTGCTGCAACTGCGCGATGCGCTCGGCAAGGGGGTCGGCGGTATCGTAGGCAATCGTCTCGGTCGGTGGCTGCTGGCTGGTCATCGCGGCTGGCCCTTTCTAGGGTGTCGAGGTAACAATCTGCTCCTCGGCGGGCGCGGCCTCACCCTTGAGGGCAAGCCAGCGGGCGTAGAGGTCGAGCAGGGCATCGGTCAACTTGGCGGGGTCGTGGCGGAGCGGGTTCTCGCGGCTGACCACTGGCACGCGCAGGAAGTGTACGCCGGTGGCCCGTTCCGCAGCCTGCGCCTCGGCTGCGCTCATCGTCACCACGCTCACCCCCATCTGCGGGGTAATTGCCGCGGCGGAGGTGGCATCGCTGTTCACGATGCAGTAGTCAATCAGATGCTCGCCACCGTGCTGTTGCAGGGCGTGGACATGGTCCAGCACACTGTGTCCGTCGGTCTCGCCCGGCTGGGTGGCAACGTTGCAGACATACAC
Organism: Chloroflexia bacterium; assembly: GCA_038239995.1. Classification (GTDB taxonomy): domain Bacteria; phylum Chloroflexota; class Chloroflexia; order QHBQ01; family QHBQ01; genus QHBQ01. Next base: position 1,957 of record JBBSEE010000475.1, read on the forward strand.
CTTGAGCGCGGACGAGCCGATGACCGCGCGGGCGATGTCCTTGACCAGCAGGTTGGGGATGACGCTGGTGTATAGGCTGCCGGGGCCAAGCACGATTAGCGCGGCCTCGTCTATCGCCCGCATCGCGTCGGGGTAGCCGGGCGGGTTGGCCGGTTCGACGAAGATTTGCTTGATGTGGCCGTGACTGTGGCCGATGCTCGACTCGCCGCGCACCACGCTGCCGTCGCTCATCTGCGCGTTAATTGTCAGGTTGGCAAGGGTGGTGGGCATCACCCGCCCCTTCACCGCCAGCACCCGCGACGACTCGCGCACCGCCTGCTCGAAGCTGCCGGTGATGTCGGTGAGGGCGACGATGAACAGGTTGCCGAAGCTGTGACCCTCTAGGCTGCCCTCCTTGAAGCGATACTGGAACAGCTTACCCATCAGCGGCTCGGTCTCGGCCAGCGCGACGAGGTTGTTGCGAATGTCGCCGGGGGGGAGCATCCCGAACTCCTCGCGGATGCGCCCGCTGGAGCCACCGTCGTCGGCCATAGTTACCACCGCGGTGAGGTCGTCGGTAACATCCTTCAGCCCGCGCAGCATGGTAGGCATTCCAGTGCCACCGCCGATGCAGACGATGCGGGGGCCGCGCGGTTTGGGGGAAGTGGGGAAGCGATAGGCGTGGATAATGTCCACGAGGGGGGCGGCGCGGCCATTGCTCTTGCCGTTGGGGGTTGTGCCATTGCGATAAGCGAGGTTGGCTTCCTCTAGGGTCTGCTGGCTAATCGCCTGCACCGCCTCCAGCACGCTCTTGCTCACCATAATCAGGGCGAAGATGGCGATGATGAGGCCGAGGCCGATAATCAATATCTCGCGCCACGGGTCGCCCAGCGGCTTGAGCGCGGCACTGGCAAGCGGGTCGCGTTCCTTCACCTTGTCGGGCAGGGCCACATATATCGCCCGCACCGCCACCGCGATGCCGATGCTGACTAGAATCAGCCCGGCAGTAAGCAAGGCCAGCCAACGCTTCACGTGCATCCCCGGCAGCAGCCAACGGCGCAGGTTTCGCATAATAATCGTATCTACCAGCCCTTCTGTGGATTGCTCTAAGCGGGGTGTATTATACCATATTGCGGTGATGAATGGGCATAACTCCCCTCCACCGGGAGGGGTGGGGGGTGGGCCA
>JBBSEE010000476.1:0-3090 GCA_038239995.1 Chloroflexia bacterium
AGATTGCCGTCCACATCCACGCCATTGAACGAACCGGGAGTGTACCATGTGCCCGCAAACTGGCCGTCAATATACACGTTGGCCCGCTGATTCGCCACCCCATAGTCGAGGCGGCGGCGTAGGAACGCTCCCACATTGGCGGGGTCCAGCGCGAGAGTGAAGCTGCACACCGCGCTCATCCCGATGCCGGTATCGGTGATGACCGGGCTATGCACCGCGTAGTCGTAGGCAGCGGTCAGGCTGTAGCTGCTGCTGGCGGGGGATTGGTAATTATGGGCGAGGCGGCTGTTCGCGTCGCCGAGCGAGAGTTGGTCACTGAGTAGCGCGGTGCGGGTGCGATTACCGTACCATAGCACCGCCGCGCGGTAGGGCAAGGTGGCCTCATCTTGCCCGCCATGCTCCCAGCGTAGCACAAGGTGGCGGTTGAAAGGGATGCTGTCCGCTGCGAGGAAGCGATACAATGCGGCACCGTCCACATCCTCACCGGGGGGATTGTTCTCGCTGGAGGGCAAACCCCCCGTCGGCAAGCTAGTCTGGTTGCCCACATTCCAGTAGTTGCCTCCCGTGCCCCACTCTTCGGTGCCGGTCACTTGCAGTTGTGGGGTTTGGCTGTCGTCAATGTAGAAATGGGGGTCGCCCTCTAGGGTGTTGCCCACATGGCTGAAGTTGACTACCGTGCCCACCACCTTGCCGCTGCCGCTCACGTCGAGGAAGGTCATATCTTGCCCCGCAATCGGGGCGGCTACGCTAGTGTAGGCGACATGAAAGTAGCCCCACCAGCCGGGCGGGTCGGGGAACGGTTCGTAGCGCACGCTCCAGCCGATGTTGCTCAGGTCGCTGGTACTGGCCGAGGCAATCGCAATCTGGGCATTAGTAGTGAACGGCATCGGCCAATAGAGGTTGAAGTCCATATAGCTGCTGCCGTCCCCTCCCGCCCCCGCCAGCCAGCCGCCTACGAGGGGACGGTTGCTAGGTTGGTACACCCCCGCGCCGTCGCCGATGAGGAACTTGATGGGGGCATCCACGCTGGGGGTACTCTCGCCGTCCCAATAGATGAGCAGCCGCGAGTTGGCGAAGCGTACCTTCTCAGCATAAGGCACATGGAACTTAATCGCCCGCAACTGATACCCGCCGCTGATGCTGGTCAGGGTGGTGGTCAGGCTGGCGGGCAGGGTGATGCTGCCACTGGCACTGATGATGTTGCTGGGGGCGATGTCGCTGCCCGCTTGCCGCAGCAGGCCCACCACATCGCTGATGGGTTCGCGGCCCGTCCACGTGCTGATGGGATAGCCGTAAGGCAGCTTGCGATATATCGAGTAGAAGTTGCCGTTATGGGCCGCGGCGGTCCACATCATCGCCTGCTGGAAGGGGATACTGGTGCCCACGATGCTGCTGCCCTGACTCTGGGTGATGCTGTAGGAGAGGGGGTAAGGGAAGGAGGCGGCGGGGGCGAGGGTGGGGGTGATTTGGCCGAGGGCACTGGCTTGGGTAGTGGTGATATAGCTGCCGTCGAGGTATAGTTGCCACGGCCCGCCGTAGCTCTCCTGCATCCGCATGAAGCTGACCACCCCCGGCCCGGTCTGGTCGAACAGCACCCGCTCCCCGTCGCTGAGGACGCGCATCACGTGTAGGCTGTCGCGGTTGCTGCCCGCAGGGTCGGCGGTAGTCATCCCCGCCACGCGGTCGCCCACTTCGAGGTAGGAGAGCTTGTCCCAGTGCCTAATCGCATCGAGGCCGAGGTAGAGGGGCGGGGCCATCGCGTGGGGGGCAGCGACTGGCTGCGTCGGGGCCGAGGGCGTAACACTGGCGCGGAGATTGGCGTTATAGATGATGATGCCAGCCACAATCGCTATCGTTACCGCCACCAGCACCAGCACGGCCAGCATATTTACCAAACGGGTACGCATCAGTCGGCCCTCCCTTACCTTGTAGCTGTCATCATTATAGCGCAGTCGCCCGTCCGTCACAATCGCACCCCCTAATAGCTTTGACAATCACCCCCCCAAGTGCTATATTACCGCTGCAAGCCCCTGCTGTTGACATCGAGTAAGCTGTTTGAGAGAAGCGCATGAGCGTCACCACCCACCAACCAATAGCTGAACTAGCCTATACCGACCCCCTCATGCAGCGGGTCTTTGATGCCCTCCCCGTTGGGGTCATGGTGTTCACCGCCACCGACTACCGCGTGGTCAGCTATAACCATGCCTACATCCAGTTCTACGACGAGCCGCTACGCAGCACCGACATCACCGGCTGGCCCGTCAAGCAGCTAGGAGCCAGCGAAGAAGCCCTCCGCATCTTCCGCCAAGTCGTCACCAGCGGCGAAGAAACGGTCATCAACGACTACCCCTACGACGGATTTGCGCGGGGGCGAACGTGGTGGCGATGGGTAGTCAGCCCCATCAAGGACGATACCGGACAGGTAATCCAGCTAGTCATCACCTCCTACGAAGTAACCCAGAGTGTGCAAGACCGCGCCAACCTCGTCGCCGCCGTCGCCAAAGAGCAGCGTGTCAGCCAAGAGAACCGCCTCCTCTACGACATCAGTAGTGCCCTCACCTCCCACGATCTGCAACAAGCGATGCACGATGTGGTCGAGCAGATGAGCAAGCTAGTCGGGGTCAAGTGGGCGACCATCATGCTGTGGGACGAAGCGGTGGGCAAGCTACGGGTACAAGCGATGCGCGGCATCAGTGCCGACAAGGGTAGCGAATGGCTGATTGCCCCCGGCGAAGGTCTCAGCGGGCGGGCTTACCTTGAGGGCCGCACCGTCCAAGCCACCGATTACCAGCACGCCGACGTACCAGAGACCTTCCGCACCCTTGCCCAGCAGGACGATGTGAACACCATGCTGGCGGTGCCGATTATGCACAGTGGCCTGAAGCTAGGGGTCATCACCGTGGCCCGCCACGAGGAAGCCGCCTTCAGCCGCCAGACCCAAGAGTTGGTCGAACTGCTGGCCGAGCAGATGGGGATTGCGATTACCAAAGACCGCTTGCTGAAGGAGACCATCCAGCAGGAGCAACGCCTCCGCGAGTTGCTGGCGATTGATGAGCGCATCACCGAAACCCTGCTTGATGTGGCCGAAAC
>JBBSEE010000477.1:0-3080 GCA_038239995.1 Chloroflexia bacterium
CCCTGCTTCCTTTGCTCACCGACCCCGATTATGATGTGCGTAGCAACGCCGCCGATGCGCTGGGCATGGTCGGGGCAGGCAACCCGTCAGTGGTTGAGGCCCTGCTCCCCTTGCTCACCGACCCCAATAGTGGTGTGCGTAGCCGTGCCGCCAATGCGCTGGGCGAGGTCGGGGCAGGCAACCCACTGGTGGTTGAGGCCCTGCTCCCCTTGCTCACCCACCCCGATGTTATGGTACGTCTCAACACCGCCGATGCGCTAGGCATGGTCGGGGCAGGTAACCCGCTGGTGGTTGAGGTTCTGCTCCCCTTGCTCACCGACCCCGATTATGATGTGCGTATCAACGCCACCTTTGCGCTGTGCAAGGTGGGGACAGGCAACCCATTGGTGGTTGAGGCTCTGCTCCCCTTGCTCACCCACCCCGATGGTGGTGTGCGTGGCTACGCCGCCCATGCGCTGGGCAGGGTCGGTGCAGGCAACCCATTGGTGGTTGAGGCCCTGCTCCCCTTGCTCACCGACCCCGATTATGATGTGCGTAGCCTTGCCGCCCTTGCGCTGGGCAGGGTCGGTGCAGGCAACCCATTGGTGGTTGAGGCTCTGCTCCCCTTGCTCACCCACCCCGATGATACAGTGCGTGGCTACGCCGCCCTTGCGCTGGGCTGGGTCGGGACAGGCATCCCGTCAGTGGTTGAGGCTCTGCTCCCCATGCTCACCCACCCCAATGATGCGGTGCGTGGCCTTGTAGCTGCTATCCTGATCGAACGCGATGCCGGAGACAAGCTAGGTATTGACCTCCTCCTCGTCATGCTCAAAAATGAGGACTGGCTTATGCGCCAGCAGGCGGCCCGTGAGCTGGGTAGGCGGGTTGCCGCGGGCGCAAGGCAGTTGCTCGACCACCTAATCCCGCTACACAGGGATACCAACCACGATGTGCGCCAAGCCGCGATCGCAGCGGTGGTTAGCAATCTACCCCCCGCCGAGGCGTTGTATCTGCTCGAATCGCTTGCCCAAGAGCAGCATATCAATGGGGTGGACGAAATTGGTGAAATCTACGACGATGCCTACGCTGCCCTCTACGAACTCGCCACTAAAGCGCGGCGCGTCCCCGCTGACGCGACCATCTGCCCCGACATCAAACCTGCGGGGGTGGAGTAAAACGGAGGCGTGAACGGACGGTTCAAGGACAAAACGGAAGCAGGCGCGGCGGCGGTGGTGGGGGCGGGTGGCACTCGCCCAGTTGAAGCGCATCATGCTGATTGGAACTTCGTTGTATAAGTATTCACACCACCGTAGGAAGGTACAGTGATGAGCAAGATCACCGAAGCGCCAGACAACGTAGCCGACGAGCTTGACGACATCCCCGACGGCGAACTAGTGCCGCCCGCCGCCATCGAAAAGTTCGTGCAGCAGATTGCCGCGCGGTTCGACCCCGAACGCATCATCCTGTTCGGCTCCTACGCCTACGGCCACCCCACCCCCGATAGCGATGTGGACATCCTCGTGATTATGAACACCCCGCTGCGAGAAGTCGAACAAGCGTCAGCGATACGCGATGCGATAAACTACCCTTTTGCTCTTGACCTTCTAGTTCGCACGCCAGCGAAGGTCGCGCAGCGGATTGAACTGGGCGATTTCTTCATGCGTGAGATTATCAAGCGTGGAAAGGTCATGTATGAACATCCTAGCCGCTGAGTGGGTGAAGAAGGCGGAGGGCGATTATGGCTCTGCAAGGCTAGAGATGCGCGAGACACCGGAGCAGAACTTCGATGCCTCTTGCTTCCACTCCCAGCAGGCTGCCGAGAAGTATCTCAAGGCTTGGTTGCAGGAAAACGACATCGCATTTCCGAAGATACATGACCTGCGAAGGCTACTACGGCGTTGTCTAAAGGTGGACAGCGACTTTAACGTCCTGCGGGTCGAGGTGAAACTACTTGACGAGTTCGAGGTACGTTATCGCTATCCGGGGGATGATGCTACTCTAATTGAAGCCGAGGCCGGTTATCGTGCAGCAACGCAGATACGTGATTTTGTTCGCGCCAAGCTGGACCTGCAATAATCCGATAGGAGAACTCGCATGACCGATGACCGCGCCACGCGCATTACCACCAGCCCGCCCACTAGCGATAGCGGGGTGCGTAATCTGCAAGTCAGCAATCACCCGCTCATCCTGCACAAGCTGGCCCTGCTGCGCGATACGGATACCGAGCCGAAACGCTTCCGTGAACTGGTGCGCGAGATTGCCATGCTGCTCACCTACGAGGCCACCGCCGATTTGCCCACCAACCAGATTAGCGTCCAAACTCCAGTCTCCGCCGCCGTAGGGCATGAGGTGGCCGACAACATCGGCCTCGTGCCGATCCTCCGCGCCGGGCTGGGGATGGTAGACCCCGTGCTGATGATGCTGCCCTACGCGCAAGTGTGGCACATCGGCCTCTACCGCGACCATACCACCCTTGAGCCAATCGAGTATTACAACAAGCTCCCCGTGCAGCCAACCACCAGTATGTGCCTCGTGCTAGACCCGATGCTGGCGACGGGGGGCAGCGCGGTGGCGACCATTGACATCCTGAAGCGATGGGGCACGCCGCGCATCAAGTTTGTCGGCCTCATCGCCGCGCCCGAAGGGGTGCGCCATCTCGCCGATGCCCATCCCGATGTGCCTATCCATGTCGCCGCGGTGGACAGCCACCTGAACGAGCATGGCTACATCGTGCCGGGGCTGGGTGACGCGGGCGATCGGCAGTTCGGCACCGCCTAATCCCCCCTTAGCAATAATTTAACAAACTGTTAACCCTCCCTTAATCGCTGGCACTTTGCAGTGGCGGCGCACTGGTGTATAGTGGGCGTGGGTAGGTCGGGGGCCAGCCGCCCGCAGCAGCTTACACTATCAGTCTCATAGGAGGGTACGACAATGTTTGATGGCGACACCACTACCGCAGTGATGGATATCGAGGCGACCGACGACAGCCAGATGAACGACGCGGACATGAGCAATGATGCGGGGATGACTAGCAGTGAGGTGAACGACGCAGCGATGGTCGATGGTGGCACACAGGACGCGGACATGGCGGCGGACGACGC
>JBBSEE010000478.1:0-3072 GCA_038239995.1 Chloroflexia bacterium
CGGGGGTCCTCATACACTCGAAAGCCAACTACCTTTACGCCGAGATTGCGCGAGTCACCGGCAGCGTTGAAGGTGGGTACATCAATTGCAAGGTGCGGGCTACTACCCGCCGCCATCATCTCGGCACTTGCGACGTGATAATAATAACTACTATCGCCTTCCTTATACGGCTCTGGAATGATGCGGCGTGTGTCAAGGGTGATAGTCGGTGGATAGCTAGCGACAACTTGGGCCGATGGCTGCAAATCCAATGCGATAATATAACTGGCAGAGACCATCTTGCCAAAGTTCGCCAGTTCAATCTCGACGTGGCCCGATGTCCAGCGGTAGCGTTGCCCGTCGGCCACCTCGTCGCTCCACCAGCCGTCGCGCAGGGCGACACGGTCATACCAACTGCCCACCGGGATGAAGTAGGTAGGGGTGAACTGATATGCAAGCACGCCGAGGAACAGGGTGGCTAGCAGGGTCAGCCACAGGCGGCGGTGGCGCAAGATGCCACTCACTGCCGCACCGTGACCGCGACGCGGATGGTCTTGCCCGCCGCGAGGGTGCCAATCACCAGCTTACCCTGTGGCGCGAGGGCGGGGTCGAGCTTGGTATCCACCCCGCCCAGCTTGGCAGAGGTAATCTCCCCGTCCGCGCTCACGGTCACGTCGGTGATGTCCGCGCCGCCGGGGTTGATTACATCCACCACCAGCAACGCATCATGGTCGGGGGCGGAGGGGGAGGAGGAGAGGGTGACGGTGCGAACTTGGCTGATGGCGAGGTGGCGGCTGACGATGTCGCGCACGGGGGCAATCCACAGCTTACCCTTGTCCCGTTGCGCGGCGGCGTAGCTGGCGACTGCCGCCCATAGCTGCTGATTATCGCTATCCGTGACCGCAAGAGGGTGATTCCAGAGCGAGGATACCCCGCCAAAAGCGATATCCGCGTCAATCATCTGCTGGGCGCGGGGCAGGCTAGTGATGCTCAGATTGTTGCTGTCGGCAGGGGCGGCAGCCTCATAGCTGTTCGCCCCCAGCAGGAAGTCAGGCACCACCAGCATCCCGCCGCTCTTGGGGGCGACTGCGAAGTGGAAGGGGAACAGCACATCCTTCTCGTACAGTCGGGTGACGGCGGCGATGCCCTGCTTGCGTAGCACGTCGTAGAAGGGCTGGTCCACGCTGTTGCTGCTCCGCCACGGGAAGGCGAAGGTGGTGGCAGTGGGGATACCCCGCGCGGCGATGGCCTGCTGCCAGCGGGTCAAGTCTGCGTCTAGCTGGTCGGGGGTCGCCCCGCGCACGTAGAGGTGGCCGAAGGTGTGGCTGCCGATTTCGTGGCCCAGCTTGTACAGGCGGTCGGCTTGGTCGCCGAAGTACCACGCCGGGTTGGCCGCCACGCTGCTAGGCTTGTCGCTGTACCAGCTGTGCGTCAGCCAATAATCGCTGGCCCAGCCGTTCTTCAGCCCCGCCCACTTGTAGGTTATATCCGGGGCCGTCGGTGGGCCGTCCAGCAGGTCGTAGCCGGTGGCGTAGAAGGTGGCGGGGATATTATGGTCGGCGAATATTTTGGCAAGGTAGTCCGCCCCCTGCCGCATCTTGATGCCCTCGGCCTCAGCGGAAAGCACATCGTGGTTGGTCATCCCCCTTGAGTGTATCGGCCCGCCCATCGCGCTCTCCCAATCGAAGCTGAAGGCGAGGGCGGCGGTGCGTCCGTCCGGCCACTGCTCCACCCGCAGGCTGTCGGCGGCAAGGCGCACATCGCTAATCTCCACATGGGCCGATTGGCGAAGGCCGAAGCGCAGGTAGGCAACGTGGGGGTCGTTAGGGGCGGTGCAACTGGCGTAGACCGCGTGGGGTGCGTCATCGCCAGCGGCCACCTCGATGCGGCTGACCACATCCTCGCGGATGCCGCCGTAGCCCTCTAGGTGGGCCTCATTCTCCCACGTGCAGGTGGCGGTAATCACCCCCGCGCCGGTCACGGTATAGGTAAAGTGGAACTGTTCGCTGGGGCGGGCAGCAAGCGGCAAACTGAGGAAGGAGGAGGCTAGCCACGTCACCCGCCCCCCCGCCCCGTTACCAAACAGGTCGGGGACGTAGGGGTTGGCGTGGCGGGGGTCGGCGGTGATGGTGGCGGGCAGCAGGTTGAAGCCTGCATCTAGCAGGCGGGCCTCGCGGTCGGGCATATTGGGGTCATGGGCGGGGTCATAGGCCGAGCCAGAGGCGAATAGGGCAAAGGCAACGCTGAGGCCCGCGATGAGTAGCACCGCGATAGTCAGCCCTAGCGCGGGGCTGAGGCTGCCGCGCCGCAAGCGGCGTATCACCATCACCACGACCACGATGCCGACCACGAACAGAGCGACCGCCAGTAGATTGATGAACCAGCCGCTCACGCCGTCGCCTCTTCCAGCCGCGCGGGGTAGCGGAACCAGACCGCATAACCGACCACCGTGTTGGTGATGTTCAGCAGCAGGATGAGGGTGGAGACGGCCACCGCATACTCCGCGTAGTTGGTGGCGGGGAACAGTAGCCCGAAGATGAACACGAGGGTAGCATCGCGCGTCCCCACCCCCCCCACCGAGATGGGGATGAGCGCGGCGGCGGTAGTCAGCGCGTTGATGCCGATAATCTCCAGCGGGCCGATGTTCAGCCCTACCGCGAAGCACAACAGCCACACACGGGTAATCGAAACGATGAAGCTGCCCACCGTGAGCAGGCTGGCGGTGATGAAGGCGGCGCGATGATGCAGCACCTGCTCCGCGTCGGCCTCCTGCTCCCCCGCCTTGCTGCCCCGATTAAGCCGCCGCATCACCATCTGCCACAGCCGTTCGCGCACCGGACGGATGCCGAGGGCGACAAGGGCAATGAACGCGCCGACAATCAAGGCAATCACTATCGGCAAGTCGCCACCGAAACTCTGGTAGAAGACAATCACCCCTTCGAGGGTGAGCAGGCCGAGCATCGCCACATCGAACAACCTATCCACCACCGTCGAGAGCAGGGCCGCGCTGAGGGGGTAGCCCATCGCCTTCAGATACCACGCCTTGATGACATCGCCCGCCTGTCCGGGGGTGAACTGGCCCGCGCCGAGGCC
>JBBSEE010000479.1:0-3065 GCA_038239995.1 Chloroflexia bacterium
CTGCCTCCCAGAAGTCGTAGACATGGATGGCGATAGCGTCGCATTGGGCATAAGTCTGCCTCAGACTAGTGCCGCCCAGCGGCGTGTCTAGCCACGCCCGCGCTCGCTCTTTATACGCGCGGGCAGGGCAAGCCAGCGGGGGGGAGAGCAGCAGTGCGCCAGCGGGTCGGTGCTGCAACACGTCGTCAACATACCAGTGGTGTTCCCACAGGGCTGCGGTGTTGCCTGCTTGCCAGCCCGCGTCGGGTTCGCTGCCCAACTGTATGAGCGTCCTGCCGCTGAACTCCTCATATGCAGCCGCCACGTCCTCGCGGTGAATGTCCAATCTATCGGGGTTGACTGCGACTACGACCCCGCCCACATGGGTGTGTATGCTGCCACACCCATTCACCGCCGCCACCATATCGGCGCGGGTGTGCGTATGTGCCGCAGCGGTCTCGTAGCGCAACACCAGCGACTCTGGTCGCGCTAGCTTCATCACCCGCACATCGTCTGCGGTGAATGGGCGGTTGGGGGCGTACAGTCCGTTAAGCATCATTGTGAACCTCCTTTGCTCTTGCTTTTGCTTTTGCGCGGCGGCTTTATCGCAGAGGCGCGGGCTTCGGCGGCATCTAGCACGCCGTCCACCTCCATCCCCGCTAGTTCGGCGTAACCTCGCGCGTCGCGAATACCGTCCTGCGCCCGCTCCACCGCTCCCAGAGCGGCTTGTACCTCCGCTTGTACATATTCATCAGCTATCATCGCAGCGGCCTTAGCCAAGTGGTCTGCTACTTGGCTAAGGCACTCCAATACACCGTCTAGCTTGCTGTACAAAATGACGCGCCCGCTATCCATTGATGCTTGCACCGCTTCGATGGCGGGTTGCAACTCGTCTACCCTCGCGGATACCTCGTCGAGCAGAGCCGCATTTTGCTCCGCTTGCGTGATGAGCGCAGCTTGTTCGTATCGTGCCGCGTCCATCTGCTGTTGTTGCTGCTCGTTTTGCTGGTGCAAGTTGCGGCGGTCTCGGTCTACCTTGTCGAGACGTTCGTACAACTCCCTGATAGTGACTTCCTGCTTTTTCGCCAGTTCGAGCGTGGCGAGGCCGATGTCCACACCGTCCTTGATGTTCTCCGCCCGCGCCCCTGTCGCCTGCGCGACCTTGAGCGCGGTGTCCGCGTCCACGTTGCGATTGGCGGGCTTGAATCGAAACAAGGCCAGCATTACCGCGACTAGCCCGCCCAGACCGCCGAGCAGGGATAGGATTTGGGTGAGGTCTGTGGCATCCATAGAGTTGTATCCTTAATGTGGTGCAAGTTGCGGCTAAGTTGGTACTTCTAGCCGCTACTGTTACCACGCGGGCATCGTCAATCCACACCAGCCCGCAAGTTTGACCGTGCGAGTAAACGTAAAACACCATCTGGGCTGAATCAGCATCAGCGGGCAAAGTGACGGTCTGGTTGAGTTGCGTCCAGTCGCTGTATGGCCCGCCGCTGGGGTAATCGAGGTCAATGCTTAGGTCGTTACCGGCGGCATCAAAGGCCCGCAACCCCCAGCCCATCGAAACGCAGTTGGCAATGTAGCACCATATTGCGCCACGCACATAAATGCTAGCCGTGTATGTCTGCCCGCCTGCCACCGCGAAGCGGTTGGATTGCCCGCCGCCGTCGGTAGAGATTGGCTCTGTCGGGCTGCCGAAGGCTTCTACCCTGCTGCTGCATTGGCCGCTATGTGCCATGCTGCAATCAAGCGTGATGCTGCCCCCGCCTTGCGGCCAGCCGCCGAGGTAGGACTTCCACAAGCCTTGTTCAAAGCCGGAGTTGGCGACGAGGCCGCCGAGGATGATAAGTGTTGCGAGTATCTTGTACATGGTGGCTCCTTATTGTTTGAACAGCACGTAGCTGTAATATGGGTTGTCCGTGGTGACGGTCGCAGTGAGCGTCAAGGTTTCAGTCCCGCTGCTAGCCCATCGCAGCTTGACGGTATAGTTGCCTGCGCCTGAGGGTACAAGTATCTTGAGATTGCTCCAAGCGTAGTTTGTGAGCGGTTTGTTGCGGATATTCTGCCGTCGTCCGATGCGAACGTTGCTGCTATCGGTCAACACCAAATAGCCCGCCGCCGCCGTCGAGCTGCTCACCTCACACTGGAAGGAAAGCCACGCCACTTGCGCGATGGAGGCGTCCTTGGGGATGGCGATGCTCATGCTAGCTACATCCGCTTCTGTAGCCGAGGTAATGGTGGGGTTCGAGCCGTTGCTGAGTTGGCCGTCGCCATAGGTGGGCTTCAAGATGGTGGAGCCAAAGGGCGGCGCGGTTACGCTTGTACCGCCAATCGTCAGCGTGTCGGTAGCAAGCCCGTTCGTCACCTGCGCTCCTGTGTCGAAGTCAACCCGCCCGCCGGTGAAGAGGAATCGCTTGTTGCTGCCGGACATAGAGCTAGAGTCGAACACCGCGAAGTAGTTGGCGGGGTTGGCGGGGTACGACGGGTCTGCGGATAGGCTATATCCCTTGCTGGTAATGTCCCATATCAGGTTGCCTGATACCCTTGCCAGCCCGCCGCCGCTGCCTGCGGTCGTGTTGTCCTTAAGCACCACCGGATGGCTAGCAGTGCCGTCCCACAAGTAGCCCGCCAGCACGAGGCTTCCGCCCTCCAAGAACCGGATGCGGAACGCGGAGATGTCCATTAGCGCGTTGAGGCCATTGCTATCTAGCCACGCCTTCGCCGACTTGCCAATAGTCTGCCCCGCGCGGATGTCCACTGTGTCGGCGAGGCCGTTCGCGTCTATGCCTGTGCTGCCCGCCTGTCGCCCGTTCACTTCGGCGGCGTATTCGCTGCCGATGTCCCGCCCAGACGGGCTGGAGGGCATCCACGTCGAGTATGCCGACTGGTTGCCCGATGTGTCGTAGGCGCGGACGCGCGTCTGATAGGTGTGGCTCGACGTGGTGCCGGGGGTAAGCTGGTAGACGGGGTTGGGGTTGCGGCCCGTGTCCCAAGCCGTCACAATCGTGGCAGAGCCGTCCTGCCGCACATCCCAGCGCAGCCCTGCCCAATCCCCATCGGTGGGTGGGGTGCAACTAAGCTGCAAG
>JBBSEE010000480.1:0-3045 GCA_038239995.1 Chloroflexia bacterium
AGCGTTGCACCGTTCTCCCTCTCCCAACCTCCCCCGCTGGGGGAGGGGTTTGGCTGGTGCGCCGCTCTCCCTCTCCCTACCTCCGCCGCTGGGGGAGGGGTTTGGCTGGTGCGCCGTTCTCCCTCTCCCAACCTCCCTCGCTGGGGGAGGGGTTTGGCTGGCTCTACTGTTGGCAGGCACAAAAAATGACCGCTGCGGATAGGGCAGCGGCCAAGCATATACGGTCATTTCATAGGAGTTGGACAGGGCGTATGCGATTCGCCCCTACGTCAACAGGCTTAAATCCACCCGCAACGGCTTAATTCCTAATATCATATTCAGATACTCAAACCTCAAACCTCAAACCTCAAACCTCAGCACTGACTATGGTCCGTTGCCGGTCGCGCCATACTGGTAGTGGGGGACGGGGCCAAAGTCGTTCAGCGGCCAGAAGGTTATTTCCGCCTTACCGATGATGCTGCTATCCGGCACAAAGCCCCAGATGTGCGAGTCGCTGCTGTTGTTGCGGTTGTCGCCCAGCACATACACGCTGTTGGGGGGGACAGTCACCGCGCTGGTGTCGGGGTAGGCGGGTATCTCTTTGATGTACGGTTCGGCCAGCTTCACCCCGTTGATGTATACTCCGTCGCGGCTCTTAATCGTCACCGTCTCACCCGGCAGCCCAACGACCCGCTTGATATACGGCTTGTCGCTCGGCACTGGTGGGTTGAACACGATGATGTCGCCCCGCTGCGGGGGGTTGAATAGGTTGACCATTTTGGGGGTGGGGTGCTTGCCAAACAGGTCATTGGCCCAGTTCGCATCGTAGCGGAAGTAGACCGCCTTGTTCAGCCACAGGTGTTCGCCGTTGTGCAGGGTTGGCTCCATGCTGTCACCCTCCACCTCGGAGGCTTGCACCGCGCTGCTGAAGATGAGGAAGATGAAGCCAGTGATGAGCAGCATCTCCACCAATTCGCGCAGCAGCGATTTGCCCACCCGCTGGGGCGGCAGGTTCACGTCCAGCGAGCGCACCACGTAATCGCCCCGCTGCCAGTATGAGTTCTTGTGTATCTTCAAACCAAAAACCCCTTGCGTAATGTTGAATTATGAATTAGGCTTGGCAAGGAGAGGCGGCTAATTTGCCAACGACCCTTACAATTCATAATTCACAATTCAGAATTCATAATTGCAGTTTAAGGTCCGTTGCCGACATTGGCGTAGCTGTAGTGCTGGATGAAGCCCCAGTATTGGGTCGGCCAGTAGCACAGCCATGCCTTGCCGATGATGTTTTCGTAGGGGACAAAGCCCCAGATGTGCGAGTCGCTGCTGTTGTTACGGTTGTCACCCAACACGAACACGCTGTTGGGGGGGACGGTCACGGGGTTGGTATCGGGGTAGTCGGCTAGCTCTTTGATGTACGGCTCGTCCAGCTTCTTGCCGTTGACGTATACCCCGTCCTTCTTCTTTATCTGCACCGATTCGCCCGGCAGCCCAATCACCCGCTTGATGTAGTCCTTGCTGGTGTCTAGGGGATATTGGAACACGATAATGTCGCCGCGCTGGGGGGGATGAAACAGGCTGACCATCTGGGGGTCGCTGCCCTTGTTGCCGAACAGGTGGCTGGTCCAGTTGACATCATAGCGGAAGTAGACGGCCTTGTTCACGAACAGATACTGCCCATCGTGCAGGCTCGGCTCCATGCTCTCACCCTCGACCTTGAAGTTCTGAATCACCGAGCGGACGAGGATGAAGATAATAAGGGTAAGGAGCAGGGTTTCCAGTATCTCGCGCACCAGCGAC
Source organism: Chloroflexia bacterium (assembly GCA_038239995.1). Taxonomy (GTDB): domain Bacteria; phylum Chloroflexota; class Chloroflexia; order QHBQ01; family QHBQ01; genus QHBQ01. The sequence goes on from JBBSEE010000480.1 coordinate 1,780, forward strand.
TTGCCACTACGCCCCTCCTCGCGGCTGGATACCTCGTCGGCAAGGGGGAAACGGCCCGCGTCACTCTCGTTCCAGTACGAATTATGGTGGATTTTCAATGCAAACCGCTCCTTGTTGTGGACAGAATGGTGCTAGCGCATTATAATATATCCTAACCCAAATTGCTAGACTCAGCGGCATTTTGCTGGCCCGCGACTAATCATCATCTAATCTAAGCCACGAACAGGAAACGTCCATGCGCGAAGCAGGTTACTATCGGCCCGACCGCGACCGCGTGTTGTGCCAGTTGTGCGGGTACCATTGCCGTATAGCCGACGGGCATAGCGGCGCGTGTCGGGTGCGCGGCAACATCGGCGGTAAACTATATACCGTCAACTATGCTCAGGTCGCCACCGCCGCGTTGGCCGCCATCGAGCAGACCCCCTTCTACCACTTCTTCCCCGCCACCCGCGCCCTGCACCTCGGCAGCAGCGGGGGCAACGCCCACAGCATTCATGGCCTTGCCGCTGCCAGCGTCAGTGAGGAGCGTAAGGGCCGTGAGGTTGACCCCGACAAGCTGGTCGAGGTGGGCATCCAGCAGCGGGCGCGGGGACTGGTATGGGACGCGAGTGAGCCGATTATCTGGTTCGAGTATGTGCTAGCTTGCGCGAAGTTGGCGAAGGCGCGGGGAATGTACACCGCCTTTCGCACCAACGGCTACATCGAATCCGACCCGATGCGGGCGGTGGGCCACTACTTGGACGGCTGGCAGGTAGAGATACTCGGCCTCAGCCCCGCCTTGTATCGTCAACTGCGCCGCGCCCCCCGCTTCGAGCAGTTGCTGGAGATGACCGCCGCCGCCCAGCGCGAGTACAAGGTTCATGTCGAGGTCAACACCCCCCTGTATGACGGGCTGAACGACGATGCTGAAGACCTTGGCAAGCTGGCGGAGTGGATACGGCTGGCGTTGGGGGCGCAGACCCCATGGCTGGTCAGCCTCGCGCCGGGGCGGGAGGCCGACAGCGAGAGCCATGCCGCGCTAGAGCGGGCGCGGGCGGCAGGGCAGGCGGCGGGCTTGCAGTTCATCTATGTTCACGACAACAGCAATGAGCCAATCAACACCTACTGCCCCAACTGCAAGACGTTGGTGTTGCAACGCGCAGGTGACGATGTGCGGGCCAATCTCACCCTTGGCCACTGCGGTCAGTGCGATTACAACATCAACATCCGTAACACCATCTTCAAGGTGGAGCTAGGCGGCAGGTAGGACTTTTCTCCTAATTTTCG
>JBBSEE010000481.1:0-3045 GCA_038239995.1 Chloroflexia bacterium
ATCGCCTCCCCCGCGCTGTTCACCACTGGCACATCAAGGTCGTAACGCCGCGCCCGCAGCCGAATAATCTGGCAATAGGCGGGATTGTACTCTTGGGCCACCACCTTGATCCCCTGCAGGGCGAGGGCGACCACCAGCCCGCCCATCCCTGCCCCCATATCCAGCACTCTGCCGGTCAGCAAGTCGGCGGCATGAGCGTGGATGTCGCGCAGGTAGGGCTGCTGATAATCTTCGAGGTGCAGCCGCTTGTTGCGCCATGCCGCATAATCGGCCCGCCAGCGCATATGCGTCAGCCACGGCTCAATCGCTGCTTCCAGTTCGGCTTCGATGTAGGGGTTGGTTTGTTCCATAGTAAAGTTAGATGGATTCCATAGGCAGAGATATTTGACATAATCAAACTAAAAGCTCTATCATTGCGCCTTCGAGCATGGTGGGTGAGCAGAAATGACATAGGGGCGGGTGGCGCACGCCATTTTCAGACACTTTCATAACACCTTCTCCATAAACTCATCAAAGTCCAATTGCAACTCTTTCAGAATGCCTTTAAGCGTACCTATTTTAATTGGTTTGTGCATGGGTACAGGTGAGGTCAGTCTGCCGTTAGCAGTTTGACGAGACATGATTACATGGTCGCCTTTGCCCTGCCTAGTGCGTTCACAACCCATCCGCATCAAGGCCTGTATCGCCTGCTCGCCTGATACGTTGCGCCCTTTAGGCATGGACAAGCTCAACTGTAAATTGCGCTTCGCCCACCCGATAGAAGTTAGCCGGGGGTAGGACATCCCCACTATGACGGTCAAACACTTCTTCCAAATCACGAATGCCCTCTTCAAGAGTAGTATGTTCGCGTAGGGGGCGGCTTAGGACTTCGGGAGCTTCCTCCAGCATAAGCTCAGTCGCCTCGCGCAAATCGTTGACCGCTTCGTCAAAGGTCGCACCCTGTCCCACCGTGCCGAGTTCCACGCATTCAGCAACATAATCGTCATCCTCGCGGTAGACGTTAGCAGTAAGGATGATTTGGGTGGCGGGCAAGGCCACCGGCTTAGTTGCGCTCATCTCCGGGCTACCTTTCAGTCTAGCTGCTACATAATGCCGCGTGTTCCAACACGGGCGTATCCTCATTCGCGGTGAATGGGTGGGGCGGGGGGATGGGCAGACCAGCCTCACGCATTGCCTCAAGGTGGAGGGGGATAATTTCGCGCATATTCTGTATCGCTTCTTCAAGCGTGTCCCCGCCCGCCACGCAGCCGGGAAGTTCCTCGCAGTAGATACCGTAGTTGCTGGGGGATGCTTCGATGATGACCGGATAGCCAGCTATCATCGTGCGGATAATTTCGTATTGGATACCATGATTCATCGCTGTTCCCCTTCCTCCGTCAATCCCGCAGCCAAAAGGATACTTTTTAGTGTGCCGGGTGGAACCACTGCGCTGAGTGGCTTGCGGGCAATACTAACTACCCCTCGCTTGGTCGGGTGAGTGTATTGCTTGTGGCCGGTCTGGCGAGTTAGCCGCCAGCCATCCTTTTGTATCAGCTTGATGACCTCGCCATAGGCCATTACTTTCATAAGCTCTAACTACCAGCCTTCTTCCGTTGCTGCTTCGCCGATTCTGTACGTAGGTTTTATTTGCCAATTATTATATCACGAACCCGCCTATCTGCCAAGACCGATGGTCGGTAACTTCTTCTTGTACAACACATACGTACCCTGCTGGACCACCAACTGCCAGCCGGGGTCGGCCTGCAACTGGGTGAGGACATCCTTCTGCTTCGGTTCGCTGTAGTTGGTGTCGGCAATGACGTACTGGGCGGCATCGAGCGGGTGTAGCGAGTAGTGGGGGTCGGCTTGCAGCAGCCACAGCCCGACGCGGGGCGGGAGTTGGGGGGCGAGCAGATTACCAACCGCGACTGGCGCATCGTCCGGTATCTGCTGGAGCAGGGGAATGGCGTTCTCCCACTTGCCGTGCTGGAGGCTGCTGCTTTGGCTGAGGGTGGTGAGGGTTTCGCTCTGCCGCTCGAAGCCGAGACCGAGGTTGATGACGATGCTAACGATGAACATCCCCGCTAGTAGCGCGTAGGCGAGGTTGCGACGCACGGGCTGGGCTAGTCGCGCCCACCAACCCGCCCCCCGCCATACGTCGGCCAAGCCCCCAATCGCCGCCCACACGAAGAAGACCGCAATCACCACTTGGTAGTAATAGTGGTAGGGGTTAAGCTGGGTGTTGCTCCGCCGCGACAGCACGTTGAGCAGCACCGAAGGCAACGCCCCCAGCAGCCGCAAGGGGCGCAGCAGGGGTAGGAACAAGAGGGGCAACAGCAAGAGGGCGAGATATTGTAGGGTGCTGACTAGCGAGTTGTTGGCGAACAGCCGGGTAGGGTCGGTGAGCAGGTTGCGGGCCACCTCGCCCAGCCCGTTGCCCAGCTTGCCGTAGGTATCGTTGGCGACCGCCAGTTGGCCGTTGGCGAAGGTGGGGACGATGAACAGCACTGCGGCGAAGAACCAGCCGAGGCCGACCCCGATGAGTATTGCTGCCTGCTGCCAGCGGGTCGCGGGCAGAAAGCCGATGCCGCCCGCTGAGTCCACCACGTAGACGCGGCCAGTCGGGCGCGGTTCACGCTTGAGTAGGCCGTATAGCCCGAACATCGCCAGCGCAAGGCCCATTTCGGTGCGGGTCAGCAGGGTGAAGATGGCCCACAGCCAGAAGCCGCGCCACCTCCCCCGCTCGAAGTAATAGATAGTGAACAGCATCCCCAGCGCGGCGAAGGGGCGGAAGGCGAACTCGGTTAGGGCGGCATTCTGCACTGGTGGGTAGAGCAGGTAGAGGGCGGCGAAGGATAGCCCCCAGCCCTCACCGCCCTGCGCCGCATCACCGCGAAAGGCATCGCGGGCCAGCAGATAGACGGGCACCGCCCCCGCCACCGTGACCGCGCACTGCACCGCGTAGAGCATCAGCGGCGATTGCCACAGTGCGTAGAAGGGGAGCGTGACGATGACTGGCGAGATAATCAGGTCGGTGCCTAGCAGCGAGGTGCTGAAGTCGGTGCC
>JBBSEE010000482.1:0-3033 GCA_038239995.1 Chloroflexia bacterium
CCGACGATGAGGGGCGAATTACTGAAGCTCAGGGGCAGGCCTGCCTCGGTCGCGGGGGTGGGGGTCACGCCCACATCGGCGCAAGTGGCCCCTCCGTCGGCGGGGTAGCGGCCTACGTTCACCCCATCGGTGTTCAGCACGCTCAACCCCCCGCCCTGCACCACGTAGATTAGCACGTTCTGGCTATCGAGGGCCAAACCTTCGACGCGGTCATCGCCCTCCGGCTTGCGCCAATCTTCTGCCGCGCTGTCGCCCTTGTCCATCAGGGCGAATACCGCACCCTTGTCGGTGCCGTAGATTACCCCGCCCGGCGCGGCAATTGGCGGCACGCTGATACCCGCCCCGCTGGAACGCTTCCACCGCTCGGCCCCGGTGTCGGCCAGCAGGGCGTGGATGAAACCCGCGTTATCGCCCGCGTACAACCAATCGTCGCGCACCCCCGGCGCGGCCACCATCAGCGCATCCTTGCCGCTCGGCCCATCGCTGGCGCGGAGGTCGAAGCTCCAGACCAGCTCAGGTGTGTCGCCCAGCCGCCACGCTTGTAGGGTGCCATTGTCCAGCGCGAGATAGGCCAGCTTGGTGCCCGTGTCGAACAAGGGGTCGGCGGTGAGCGCGTTACTCAGCACCAAAGTGTTGACGAGGTTGCCATCGTCGAGGCGCATCATGAACAGTTTGTTGGGGTAATCGCCGTTGTCGTAGCTTGCCCCGCCCGCATAGACCAAGCCATTGTCCACGAATGGCACGAAACGCACCGCGCCAATCGCGGCGGCATCACGGCGCGGCCCGCTCCACAGCACCCGCCCCCGCTGGCTATCCAGCGCGTAGAGTAGGCCGTCACCATCGGAGGTGACCAGCACCCGACCCTGATACACGGTGGGCGGCTGGGTGATTGGCCCGTTCAAGCCGACCCCAGCGTTACTCCACCCTGCCATCGGGGGGACCGCGAACTCGCTGGCCTTGTACCCTTCGTGGGTAGCACTGCCCTGCAAGCCGTCCCACTGCTCGGCAATCGCCTCCACTGGCGGGGGCGGGGCGGTGGCGAGCGGTACTGGTGTATCGGGGATAGGCGTATCGGTGGGCGGCGCAGGCGGGTCGGTTCTCTGCGTGGTAGGAGCAGCGGTCGGGGTGGCTAGGGTGTTCGCTTGGGCGGCCGGGGTAGTTGTGCTGTTACTGCCCTTCGTTCCGCCCACCCCCGCCAGTATTAGCCATGTGGCAAGCCCAATGACCGCCAGCAGCGCAAAGGTGCCAACCAGCCACCAGCCCCGCGCCGCGCCCCCCCTCCCTGCCTCCCCCGCCGGGGGAGGAGCAAGACTCCCCTCCCACCGCGAGGGGCTGGGGGTGGGAGCGAGTGGCGCAGCACTCCCCTCCCACAGGTATGGGCTGGGGGTGGGCGTAGGGGGCATCCGCATCGCACTGGGTACATTGCGCGTATAGTCGGGCGGGGGCAGGGGGTGGGGCAACATCGCGGCCTGCACCGCGCGGCTGAACTCGGCGGCGGTCTGGTAGCGTTGCTCCGGTTGTTTCGCCAGCCCTTTGGTAACAGCGGCGGCCAGCGGTTCGCTAATGAGCGGATTGTACTCTTGGGGCGGCGGCGGGGGGAGGCTGAGGTGGCCGTTCAGCACGCTGCCCATGCTGCCGCCGAAAGGCACTGTCCCGCACAGCATCTGGTACAGCACCACCGCCAACGAGTAGATGTCTGCCCGCTGGTCCAGCTTGCGCCCCTCAATCTGTTCGGGGGCGATGTAATAGGGGGTGCCGAACACGGTGCCCGGCATGGTCATTTGGGTGAGGCCCGCATCGGAGTCGGCGTAGGATTTCGCCAGCCCAAAGTCGGTGAGCGCGACGCGGACCTCGTCGGTAAGCATCACGTTGGCAGGCTTGATGTCGCGGTGAACCACCCCATGTTGATGGGCGTAATCGAGCGCGGCGGCCACTTGGCTGAAGATGCCCACCGCCTCGTCTATCCCCAGATGCCCGCGTTGCTGCAGCCGCTGCTCTAGCGACTCGCCGCTCAACAACTCCATGGTGATGAAGAAGCGGTCGCCCTGCTCGCCCACATCGTAGATGGTGACGATACCGGGGTGGCGCAGGCGGGCGGCTAGGCTGGCCTCGCGGCGAAAGCGGACTTTAGCCTGTTCGTCGCCGGTAAGCACTGGGTTCAGCAATTTCAAGGCCACGTAGCGTTCCAGCAGGGGGTCGTAGGCGCGGTACACCACCCCCATCCCCCCCTGCCCCAGTACATCGCGTAGCTGATAACGCCCGACTTGCTCTGCGGCCATGCTGATTAACCCTCGGCTTCCCATATCCGCTATCGTCGCCGCCTATTTTATCATATTTATCAAAACTCAAAACTCATAACTCATAACACATAACTTCTTCCCCAGTTGAATGATGGTAAAGGTGTCGCCCAAGTTCGAGGTCACGAGCGTATCGTTGGTGGCCCATACGAGGGTGTTGCCTTCGGGCAGGGAGAGGTCGGCCTCTTGAGTGCTGGTATAGACCTCGGCGGGGTCGCTGCCGTCGGCGTTAACCAGCCAGATGCTGCGCGGCGGCTCGGCGGTGGCGGCATAGTTGTGGGTGATATAGGCAATCTTGTCGCCGTCGGGACTCCACGCCGCCCCCAACGTGGTCGCCCCGCTGAGTATCTCCGGTGGGGTGTTGGTCATCGCTTTGGGGAAGGGGAGCAGCAACTTGCGTTGCCCCCCCTTCACCCCATCGAGCCAGATAATTGAACTGAAGGTGGCGGTCAGCACGTAGGTGCCGCGACTCTGCTCCAGCAGCACAGCATCGCCGCGCGGCGACATATGCATGGCAGAGAGGTTGGGTTCATCCACCAGTTGGCGGCGGTTGTGGCCGTCGGCATCGGCGAGGTAGAGCGACCCGTTGGGCACGCTGGATGAGGCAATGGCAAGATTGTAGACGAACCGCTGATCATCGGGGCTGGGGCGCACGAGGTCGCTGTGTTGGCTGGGGCTGAGGGTAGTGCTGAACACGGCAGTGGGGTTGCGCCCATCCCGCCCCGCCCGTGTCACC
>JBBSEE010000483.1:0-3025 GCA_038239995.1 Chloroflexia bacterium
CCCCTGTTCGTGGCGGTACAGCCGATGTTCAGCTATGTGGGCGGCTGCGTGAACAATACTGGGTTGGTCAGCCTATTCGCTAGCATCGTCTTCTATCTACTGGTGCGGATGCTGCGGCGCGGCTTCCACATCATGCCCGCGCTGCTAGCGTTGGCCTATGCGGGGCTGGCGATTTTTACCAAGAAGGAGGGGCTGATAGTCCTGCCCATGCTGGTCATCGCCGCGCCGCTGCTGTTCACCCCCCGCCGCGCGGTGCAGCCTCAGCCAGTGGCGGTGCGTAGCGGCTTCCGCGCCCCCGCAGTCGGCTGGTGGTGGGCGATGGGGCTGGTGGTGATTGCAGCGGGCTGGCTGCTCATTACCAACCTGCGTGACCCCAGCGTGGCGGTGGATTGGCGGGGGCCGCGCGATGCCCGCGTGCGTAGCGTTACCAACATTACCCACACTGGCAGCCGCTCGTTGGTGGTGAATGAGGGCCAGCCCTATCTGTTCCAAACGCGCGGCTTCGATGAGCAACCGGCGGGGCCGCATAGCCACAATCAGCTACTCAAAGGGGGGATGGGCCAGAACTTGAGCGTGGGGGCGTGGATGTACAGTGATGGGATTAGCACCGCCAGCATCGCGCTCGGCTACGAGGGGGCGGCGATGCCGATGACCCGCACCTTCGTGCTGGCGGGTAGTTGGGAGTGGCATAGCTTCAGCATCAAGCTCCCAGCGGATGGGGTGGGTTGGTGGTCGGTGCAGATATGGGGTACGCCGCCGCTCTACTTTGACGATGCCACCGCTGCGCTGGCGGATGGCCCCTACCCCGATACCCCTCCCGACGATACGCGATGGGGCAGTTATGATTACATCAACCTGCTGCACAACCCCGGCGCGGAAGAAGGCACCGCGCAGCTAGAGTTGTGGAGCTTGGGGTTGAACAAGCTGACCCACAGCAACCTGCTGGGCCAAATCAGCATCTACGGCGCGGCCATCAACTCGCACTTCTACTCGTGGAATGGGGTGGAGACAGTGGCATACTATCTCGTCTATCAGGGCTTCCGCAGCTTCTGGGCGGCGATTGGCTGGTGGAACTTGTGGCTGCCTGACCAATTCAACATCGCCCTCGGCTTGCTCACCCTCGCCGCGTTGGTGGGGCTGGGGCGGCTGGCGGTGGAGCGGCGGGGGGATATAGCGGCGCGGCGCGGCCTGATTTTGGCGGTACTCAGCCTGCTGGTGATGCTGTACATGGTGATACGGCCCTATCTGGCCTACTGGCCGCCCGACGAGTTGCAGGGCCGCTACTTCTTCCCTGTCATTGTGCCGATTGCCCTGCTCTACGCACTGGGTTGGTATGGCGCGTTGCCGCAGCGGTGGCGACGCTTCGCTCTACCCGTGTGGGCGATACTGGGGGGCGGGTTCGCAGTGGCAGTGCTAGGCTTCTATGTGATGCCGTTCTACTATTTAAGATTTTAGATTTTAGATTTTGGTAGGAGTAACGCATTGTCCGCTTTCGAGTCCGCTGGCTGGTCCGTAGTTACGATGAACGTTGATGCGCTTCAGCATTCTCCCCCACCAACCTCCCCCGCTGGGGGAGGCTTTTGCTTTTATCCCTCAGTGCTGGGGGAGGGTTTGGCTGATCATCACTCCGCTGGTATGATGAACGTTGATGCGCTTCAGCATTCTCCCCCACCAACCTCCCCCGCTGGGGGAGGCTTTGGCTTTTCACTCAAACCTCAAACCTCAAACCTCAAACCTCACTCAGCGGGGCGAGGTCGGGGGGTAGCTTGCGGAGGTCTTTTGCCCCTTTGATGTAGACGTGCTGGATTTCACGGCTGCTCTGGTCGGTGTTGACCAGCAGCAGCACGCGGATGCAGAGGGGCAAGGCCCCCGGCACGTTCATCTCGTGGCCGCACATCAGGGCCGCCTCAGTCCAGCCCATCTGCCGCGCCGCCCACGCGGGGAACTCGGCGTTCAGGTCGGGGGTGGTGGTGAAGAAGGCGGTGGCGAGGTCGTCAAGGTCAAACTGGTTCGCCTCCACCATCAGCCGCAACAACTCCTGCGTAGCCAGCACAATCTCCGCCTTGCTATTCGCCTCGACCGTAGTCGCGCCGCGGATGCCTCGACACTTCATAATGCTCCTTAATGTAGAATGTAGAATGAAGAAGGTAGAATCTAGAATGGTTTTGAGTTTTGAGTTTGAGTTTTGAATTGCTCTAAGCATCAGCACGCATATCTCGTGCCTCATGCCTCATGCCTCATGCCTCATCGCTCATGCCTCCCGTTGCGCGGCGGCCTTCAGGGTGGCGATGTACTCGCGGGCGGCGGCGGGTTGGTCCGCGGCGGCCTGTAGCCGGTCAATCAACGCGCTGCCCACCACTGCACCGTCGGCGATGCGGGCCACATGGGCGACGTGTTCGGGTTGGGAGATGCCGAAGCCGATGGCGATGGGCAGGGCGGTGTGTTGACGGATGCGGGCCACTAGCTCGTCCACCCGCCCGCTGAACTCGGCCCGCGCCCCAGTCACGCCGGTGAGCGACACGCAGTAGATGAACCCACTCGCCAGTCGGCAAACCTTGGCGATACGCGCCTCGGTGCTGGTGGGGGTGAGCAGGAAGATGAGGTCCAGCCCTTTCGCCCGCATCGCAGCAGCAAGCTCCTCGGCCTCCTCCGGCGGCAAGTCTGGCACAATCGCGCCGTCCACCCCAGCGGCAGCGGCGTGTTCAGCGAAGCGGGCTGCACCGTAGTGGTGGATAGGGTTGTAGTAGCCCATCAGCAGCAGCGGCACTATCACCCCGCTCTCGCGCAACCGCTGCGCCACGCTGAGGCAGTCGGCAAGGCTGGTATGCGCGGCCAATGCCCGCTCCGCCGCCCGCTGGATGGTCGGCCCCTCGGCAATCGGGTCGCTGAAGGGGACACCCAACTCCACCAAATCCGCCCGCTCCTTGTCGCTCAATCGCCCAAATGCCGCCTTTATTTCCAATCGCACGCCTCGCAAAAACGCCACTACATCCATTCCCTCGCGCTCTGGAAACGACCCACCCAA
>JBBSEE010000484.1:0-3023 GCA_038239995.1 Chloroflexia bacterium
AGTCGGTGCCGTTCGGCCCCGGCGGGCAGGGACAGCCCACGAACCCGCTGCTGTTCAGGAAGTTGACCAGAATATAGCCATTCTTGCCGAACCCTTGACCGTTGAGTTGCGCGTTCAGCGAACCGACTCCCGGCGCGGACGACATATTCAGGTCTTGGGTCAACACCACGCTGCCGGTCAGCACCACCGTGTGCGAGGGGTCGGGGGTGGGGGTGCCAGTGGCGGTGGCGGTGGCAGGCGGGGTGGCGGTGGCGGTGCGGGTGGGGGTGTTAGTCGGCGGCGTGCCAGTGATGGTTGGGGTGGGGCTGAAGGTGGCGGTGGCGGGCGGGGTGGGGGTGTAGGTTGGCTCCGGCTGAGTCAACACGCTGGTCAGTATCGCGCTGCCCTTCGCGCCGAGGGTGATGGCGATGTAGCCGCCGCTCACCGTGTAGCTGGCGTTGTTGTTCAGCGCATCGTACAGGGTCACACCGTTGGACAGATAGCCGCTCACTGGCACGCTAATCACGTTGGTGGCGGTGAAGTTGTTCATCACCACCACTACCTTTTCGTTCACATCGCTGCGGCCAAAGCTGTACACCGAGTTGGCATCATCAGTCAGCAGGGTAGTGAAGTCGCCGGTGCGGAGCGCAGAGTTCTGAGTGCGGACGTAGCCGAGGTGCTGGTAGTAGGCGCGGACCGTTTCGTCGGGCGGGGCGTAGGAGCCGGGCTGGCGGTCGTTCCACGGCATCGAGGCGCGGTTGTAGGGGTCATCCTGCAACACGCCGTTGGTGTCGGCCACATCCGGCGCGTACAGGCCTACCTCGTCGCCGTAGTAGATGGTCGGTGCGCCGAGGTAGGTGTACTGGAAGGTAGCGGCCAGCTTCAGCCGCTGCTTCGCTGCCGTCAGGTCGCTGCCCTCGCTGGGATAGTGTAGCACGTAGAGGGCGCGGGAGTTGTCGTGTGAGTCGAGCAGGTTCATCATCACGTACTGCGCCGCCTGCGGATAATCCTCGCGTATCGCCCGCATCGCGTGGTCAAACTCGCTGGGCTTGAGCGGGATGAGCGTGTTGGTCCCGTTCAGGTCGTTGTCGGTGAAGCCCTGCGGGTAGCGGGCAAAGCCGAGGATGTTCTTCTTGAACCGATAGTTCATCGTGGAGTCGAGTTGGTCGCCCAGCAACAGGCGGGTGGAGTTCGGCCACATCTCAGCGATGAGGATACCATCCGGCTTGTAGCTCTTGGCGTAGGTGCGGAAGCTCTGCCACCAGTTCGAGGTTTGGAAGCTGCCGTCGTCGGCCACATCGAACCGCCAGCCGTCCGCCCCCATGTCGTACCAGTGCTTAATCACGCTGTTGATGGTGTCGCTATAGATGAAGGTGCGGTAGGCGACATTGTTCTTGTCGGTGACTGCTAGGCTGGTGAAGCCGAACCATGCTTGATAGCCTTCGGTGCCATTCACGCACGGTCCTCCCGCCTGTGCGAACATCAGGAACCATGGGTGATAGGTCGAGCTGTCGCTCTCGCACGCGCCGTCGGTGGGGTAGCGATGGTAGCGGTCGAAGTAGAGGCCGTCCGAGGAAGCGTGATTGAACACCCCGTCAAGCACAATCTTGATGCCGTTGCTGTGCGCGGCGTTGGCAAGGTTGACGAAATCTTGGTCGCTGCCGAGGATGGGGTCAATGTGCAGGTAGTCGGCGGTGTCGTAGCGGTGATTGCTCCGCGCCGCGAAGATGGGGTTGAGGTAGAGGATGGTCACGCCCAATGCCTTCAGGTAGGGGATGTTGTCCTGTATCCCCTTCAGGTCGCCGCCAAAGAAGTCGCGCCCGCCGCAGCCGGTGACGCGGAAGTCCTCCGGCGGCTCGTTCCATGTGGGGTGCAGGGTGCTAATCGCCCCCCCATTGTTGCAGTCGCCGCCATAGAACACTTGGCCGACCGCAAGCTGGTCGTTGCTGGTATCGCCGTCGCGGAAGCGGTCGGGGAAGATTTGGTAGATGACCCCATTCTTCACCCAATCAGAGGTGGTGAAGGCGGGGTCGTAGACGGTCAGTTGGTAGGCGGCACTGCCCGGCTCCCCACCCTCGCTGTACGCCCCGTCGCCGCCCTTGTTCACGTTGTCATGGTCGTCAACATAGTTGTCGTTGTACCACGCGGTAATCACGCTGCTGTCCAGCTTCACGTGTTCTAGCTTGAAGCGATAGTAGAGGATGTCGGGCACAGCGGGGGTGGTAATCGTGCGTCGCCAGTAGTCGTAGCCGCCCGATGTTAGGTACTTGGTCATGGTATAGTCGGTGGCCGCCGGATTGGTGGGGTGAATCGCTTGGTAGACCCGCAGGGTCATGGTGGTGACGTTGGCGGCAGCGGTGCGGAAGCCGATAGTCACGGTCATGCCGGTAGTCACGGCCCCGAAGGGGGTACGGTAGGTGGGGTTGAAGGAGTCGTGCAGCACCATGCCGCAGTAGATGTAGTCGCCGCTGCTGCCACACACGGTGTAATGCCAGTTGAAGCCGGTAAACAAGTAATCTTGGTTGCTCTGGTTGCGGACGAACAGTTGGTACTCGACATAAGTGCCGCTGGGCTGGGCGGGGAGGTCAACCCGCCAGTTCGCGCCGGGGTAGCTGGTATCGTAGGTGCCGATTATCTTGGTGTAGCTGCCGCCCACATGGTACTCGACCCCCGCATTCTCGCCGAAGGCGGTATCGCTGTTCATCCACACCCGCACCGTGTCGGTAGGGGTGGGCGCGACCGGGACTTGAGCCACGAAGTTGATATAGGTGGCATCGGGATGCGCGGCGGGCTTGGGGGCGGCCACGCTTCCGCTCATCGGCTTGTCGCTGACTAGCGCACCGGCGGCCAGCGAATGGATGGTGGCCGTGCTATTGACTGCGCCACTGACCGAGCCGCTGGCGGGTTGGGCCGCACCGCTGACCAACATCATCACGCAGGCAAACATCAGCACAAGGCTGCCCAGCCTGCTCATCCTCCGAGTGAACATATCCTTCCTCCTCTGGCTGCTATATAGTTCGTGCAGTGGACAAATTAACTAAGGC
>JBBSEE010000485.1:0-3020 GCA_038239995.1 Chloroflexia bacterium
CATGGCCGATGTGAAGGTGTTCATCGGGGCGTTCCTCGGCGCGATGCTGGTCTACCTGTTCAGTTCGCTGGCCATCAAGGCGGTGGGCCGCGCCGCCACCGGCATGATTGAAGAAGTGCGCCGCCAGTTCAAGGCTGACCCCGGCATCATGGCGGGCACCTCCGACCCCGACTACGGCAGGTGCGTGGAGATTAGCACCCGCGCCGCCCTGCGGGAGATGATTGCACCCGGCGTGCTAGCGATTGCCACCCCCATCGTGGTTGGCCTCGTGCTGCGCTGGGAAGCGGCGGCTGCCTTCCTGATGGTCGGCACTATTACTGGCGTGCTGCTGGCTACCGTGCTGAACAACAGTGGCGGCGCGTGGGACAATGCCAAGAAATACATCGAATCCGGCGAGATGCGGGCGGAGAACGGCCAAATCGTGAAGAAGGGCAGCTACGAACACGCCGCCGCCGTGGTGGGCGACACGGTGGGCGACCCCTTCAAGGACACCGCTGGCCCCTCGCTGCACGTGCTGATCAAGCTCCTTAGCACCATCACCTTGCTGCTGGCGACCCTGTTTATCTAAGCAGCAAGGCATGAGGCGTGAGGCATGAGTGAGGGCGCACCGAAAAGTGCGCCCTTACGTTTATAGAAGGAATGGTGCTTGTTATGACCCAACTACACTTCTTCGTGCTGCCCGACGATGGGTTGACCCCAGTGCTGGACGCACTCAACGCCGCCAAGCGCACGCTGGACATCTACGTCTTTCGGCTGGAGAGCGATGCGATTGCCACCGCCCTTGCTGATGCGGTGGGGCGCGGGGTGGCGGTGCGGGCGATACTGGACAACAATGCGGCGACCGCGAAGGCGGCTTATCACCAGTTGCAGCAGGCGGGGGTCAACGTCAAGTGGTCGCCCCCATACTTCGTCAAGAGCCACGCCAAGTGCTTCGTGGCCGACGGGGCGGTGGCGGCGATTTTCACCCTCAACTTTGTGGACAAGTGGGAGGATACCCGCGACTACGGCATCATCAGCGACGACCGCGCGATTATCGCCGCCTTCGAGGCCAGCTTCGAGGCCGACTGGCAGCTAGCCGCGGGCCAGCCCAGCGCGGCGCAGGTCGCTCCCCTTATCGTCAGTCCGGTGAACAGCCGCGCGGCGGTGCTAGACTACATCAAGCAGGCCCAAAGCAACCTGCTCATCGAGCATCAGCAGTTCAGCGACCCCCAAGTAATCGCCGCGATTGCCGAACGCGCCAACGCCGGGGTGAACGTGCAGTTGGCAGTGGAGCAGAGCGACAGCGCGGGTGGGGTAGAGCAGTTGCGCCAACTCGCCCCCCATATCGTCGCCACATACCCCCAGTCGTTGCATATCCATTGCAAGCTGCTCATCCGCGACCATGCCACTATGCTACTAGGCAGCCTCAACCTCACCGCCGAGAGTCTCGACCAACGTCGCGAGATCAGCCTCATCGTGGACCATGCCGTTGCGGTCAAGCGTGCGATAGACATATTCCAGCGAGATATGGGGAGCCACTAATCAGTTAGGCAGTTAAAGCCCCCAGCGGGGGTTTGGGGGGGAATGTTGAGTAGCCGCTGATGCTGAATGGTATGCAGCACTAAGCTCCATCAACCAAAAAGTAGGGCGGCATTCTCCCCCACCCCCCCTGGGGGCTTTAACTTTGAGGGCGGGTCAGCCTTCTTCCCCCAACCCCCGCTGGGTGGCTCTAATGTTGATGATGCCCCACGTTTCTGCTTTAATCTGCCCTACTTGATAATCCCCTCGATGAGATGGCCGATGGTATAGACCACCACCGCGCCGATGCCGCCCGCGATGGTCATCTCCAAGCCGCTACGCCACCACGTCTGGCGGGTGAAGCGTGACTTGAAGCTGCCGAAGGCGAACAGTACCGTGAGGGTGAGAAGCGCGGAGACGATGAAGGCAATATTTTGGATGTTAGGGTCATTGCCAAAGCTGAAGATACGATTGACGATGTAGGGGGAGAGCGGCACTAGCGCACCCAGCATATACGATACCCCCACAATGCCGCCGGTACGCGCTGGCGATTCGTGGTCTTCGTCGCCGTAGCCTAGCTCCTCCTTCATCATGATACCCACCCAGCGGTCCTTGTCGCTGGTAATATGGTTGACAATCATCTCCAAGTTGGCACCCTCGAAGCCCTTATCCGCGTAGATTTGGCGTATCTCCTGCTTCTCCATGTCGGGCATATGCTCGACCTCGTAATACTCGCGGGCCTTCTCCTTCTGGTATACTTCGCGCTGGCTCTTGCTGCCCAAGTACGCGCCCAAACCCATGCTCACCGCCCCCGCAAACATCTCCGCCACCCCCGCTTGTAGCACGAGGTTGGTGCCTTGCAGCAACGCGGTAGTGCCCGCTACAAATGCCACCACCGTGACTAGCCCATCGCTGATGCCCAGTACGAGGTCGCGCAGGTTGCTACCAGTCTCCCCGCCCGCGTGCCAATGCTCCACCGCTAGGGGGTCGCGCTCGGTGAGTGGGCTGCTGACCTGATTGATTTCCGGTGCTGCGGTTCGCTCTTCAACTTTGTCCATTCGTTTGCTCCTCTTTCGCCTCAATCTCTGGTTCAATTATCTTACTTGCATAGTCATTATAACAAAATGGGGGTGGATTAGGCCAATAGTTCGAGGTACAGGTGGGTAACAGTATGGTATAATTTCGCACCATACAGGAGTTACGCCGTTGCATCTGGATTATGCCGGTCTGACGTAGGGGCGAATCGCATCCGCCCTGTCCAACTCCTACCATACACCAGATGAGGAGAAGATACGATGAGCAACGAGCGAACCGATGTTGTAGGGCCGGTGCGCGTGCGCTTCGCCCCCAGCCCAACCGGCTTCCTGCACGTGGGCGGGGTCCGCACCGCGATGTTTAGCTGGCTGGCGGCCAAGCACTATGGCGGCCAGTTCATCCTCCGCATCGAGGATACCGACCAGAAGCGTTACGTGGAGGGCGCGGAGGCCGACCTGATGGCGAGCCTGCGCTGGGTGGGCATCGAG
>JBBSEE010000486.1:0-3017 GCA_038239995.1 Chloroflexia bacterium
CTGGGCGGCGCGGCTACCTGCGGCCTTCGACGTCCTCCGCGCCGCCTGGGCGCAGCCGCCATCGGCGCCGCTCTACTGGGTCGCGCTCCACGGCTGGATCGCGCTCTTCGGCCACGGCGAGGTCGCGGTGCGCCTCTTTTCCGTGCCCGCCGCCGTCGGCGCCCTGCTGGGCGCGGCCTGGCTGGGGCGGGAGGTGGCGGTCGAGTTCGCGCGGGTCTGGTGAGGCAAGGTTGCGCCTCCCCTTGTAAATAGCGCGAGGGCGCATCTCAGTGCGCCCCCACTCAAACCTCAAACCTCAAACCTAACCCCTACGCGGCCACTACTGGCTGGCGGTTACGCATGGTGAAGAACAGGGCGGCGAGGCAGACCACCGCAAAGGCGGCCAGCAGGATGAAGCCGAGCGCGTAGCTGCCGGTGTTGTCGCGCACCAGCCCCATAATCAGGGGGGGGAAGAAGCCGCCCAACCCGCCCGCGCAGCCCGCGATGCCGGTGACTAGCCCGGTGTTCTTGGGGAAGTATTGGGCCACCAGCTTGAACACCGCCCCGTTGCCCAGCCCCAACCCCACCGCGGTGAACAGGAACAGGATGGTGGCAATCACGATGTTGGGGCCGGTTGCCTGCCACGCGAGGGCGAGTGCCCCAATCGGGCCGAGGGAAAACACCGCAGTCAGCACCTTGCCGCCGCCCAGCTTGTCGGCCAACCAACCACCTAGCGGACGGGCAAGGGTGGCGGCCACAGTGAAGCCCGCCGCGCGCAGCCCCGCGTCCCCCTTATCCAACCCGAACCAGTCCACTAGCAGCTTAGGCAGATAGTTGGCGAAGGCGACGAACCCGCCGAAGGTGAGGAAATAGAACAGACTGAGCAGCCACGCCATCGGCTCGGTTCGCAGCACCGCAAAGCTATCCCCCAGCGACTTGGGCTTGACCAGCCCCGGCGCGTCGCGGGCGAACAGCCAGAACACCACCGCCATAATCGTGACGGGGATGAGGTAGAACCAGAACGCCCCGGCCCGTCCCCCGAACGAGTTCGCCAGCGCGGGCATGGAGAAGGCGGCCACCGCGGTGCCAATGTTGCCCATCCCGTAGATGCCCAGCGCGAAGCCCTGTTTGTCGGGGCTGAACCAGCGGTTGACGAACGGTACCCCCACCGCGAAGCTGGCCCCCGCGGTGCCGAGGAAGAAGCCGCCGAGGATATAGGTCCAGTACGAATTGGCGATGCCCATGAAGGTCACCGGCAGCAGGGTGAACAGCAGCAGCGCGGTGAACACCTTGCGCCCGCCGAAACGGTCGGTGAGGATGCCCATGGGGATGCGGACGAGGCTGCCTAGTAGCACCGGCACGGCAATCAGCACGCTGGTGGCGGTGTTGTCCAGCTTGAAGTCCTTCTGAATCTGGCTGGCAAGCGGCGAAATCAGGCTCCACGAAGCGAAGGCCACCGCGAAGGCGATGGTTGCTAGGGCTAGGTTGATATAGGCTTGGCGCGAGTTTTGCAGGCTCTCCCCGCTCGGTATGGTCGCGGCATTCTGCGTGTTCTGCACGATGAACCCCCTTCTTGAAGGCTGGATTTGGCTAAAGCACAGGTCTATTGTCCCCATGCGCGGTCAACAGGACGGTAAATCTAGGTTGAGGATTGGTAAAAATTGCCGCGCCAACCAGAAATTGCCGCGGTGAGTGGCACGCACCATGCTGAGTTAGCAAAGGGGGCAAGTGCCACCCGCCCCTACGTACAAGAATACCCGATTATTTACGAAATGTTAACCCTTTTTCACCGCCAGATTATCCCAAGCGGTGCGATAATATGGGCGCACCGCCGGGTAGCCGCCCAATACGTTTAGGGAGATGATGCGTGGAACAGAGCCAACTATCTTCCCCGGTCAATCCGCCTTCGATATACTCGCCGCGCGAGACGAGGATACGCGCCTCGCTGATTGGGCTGGGAGGGATGGCCTTGCTCGCCCTTGCGATTATGCTGGGGTCGCGGATGCTCGCCTTCTTCGACCCCGCCCTGACCGGCTACGCAATTGCCAGCCTGTTCGCCGCCTTCGCGGTCGCCTTCCACTATGGCACGTGGCTGATGCGGCCTAGCACCCGCATCTTCTGGCGGCGTAGCTGGCGGTTCTTCCTCTCATGGTCTAGCTTCCGCCGCTTCTTCTGGGTCATCCCCGTCACCTTCGTGCGTAACACCCTGTTCCAGACCTTCATCCGCCACCGCAGTTGGCTACGCTGGATTATGCACCAGTGCCTGTTCTGGGGGGTCATCCTCAGCTTCCTCGTCACCTTCCCGCTCACCTTCGGTTGGCTGCACTTCGAGGTGGTGGGCACGCATACCTACCAAGTATTCGTCTTCGGCTTCCAAGTGGGGCAGATGAACGCGCTGGGGCCGGTCGGCTTCAACACCTTCCACGCGCTGGACTACTTTGCCATCCTCGTGATTATTGGTTGCGCGATTGCCTACTGGCGACGCTGGCAGGATAGAGCGGTGCGTCCCACGCAGCGGGTGCTGTTCGACCTGCTGCCCTTGCACCTGCTGATGAGCATTTCGATTACCGGCCTGCTGCTCACCGTGGTGGACATCTGGTTCGACGGCAACCTGCACTGGCCGATTACCCTCACCCACCAGTTCCTCGTGATTATGATGATACTCTACCTCCCCTTCGGCAAGCTGTTCCACATCATCCAGCGGCCCGCCAGCCTCGGCGTGGAGCTATACTATGCGGTCGGCACCGTGCAGGGGATGAAGGATTGCGCCCGCTGCGGTCGTCCCTACGGGTTGCAACTGCACGTCGAGGATGTGAAGCAGACCCTGAACGCGGTTGGCTACAACTTCTGGCTGCCCGCTGAGGGCCACCATTGGCAGGACTACTGCGCTCGCTGCAAGCGGGTCATCCGCGCGGGCGCATACGCCGGGCTGGCGGGGCGCAACTGGGTCAACCCCGGCGGCCTGCAACAGGGCCAATACAGCCAACCCACCAGCCCGGTATCCGAGGTGAACAATCATGGTAACTGAACTAGAGAAG
>JBBSEE010000487.1:0-3009 GCA_038239995.1 Chloroflexia bacterium
CTCAAACCTCAAACCTCAAACCTCGTCCTACTTCAAGCTCAGGCTGCTGCTCAATGCCTGCCTGGTGAAGTCCACGATGGGGCCAGCGATGAAGAAGAACACGAAGATGCCGATGAGTGACAGCACGAGACTAGTGGTTATCAGCCCGCCGCCGCGCCGCGCCACCGGCTGATTGGCCTGCTGCGCCTGCACCGCCGCCACCGCCCGCTGGCTGGTCGGTTCGCGGAAGTACATATACCAGATGATGCGGAGGTAGTAGAAGGCGGCCACCGCGCTGTTCAACGCCCCAATCACGGTCAGCCACACGAGGTTGCCCTTAATCGAGGCGACGAACACGTAATACTTGCCGAAGAAGCCGACGGTGGGGGGGATGCCGGTCAGCGACAGGAGGCAGACCACCATTATCGCGGCGGGCAGTGGTGCCCACTGCGACAGCCCGCTGAAGTCGTCAAGCTCCTCGCCGCCACGATTGTGTTGCAGCCAGACGATGATGCCGAACGCCCCCATGTTCATAATCGTGTAGGCGAAGGTGTAGAACAGCACGCTGCTAATCGCTTGATTGGGGTCGCCGGGGGCGAACGCGCTGAGGCCGAGCAGGATATAGCCGGTGTGCGCGATGCTGGAGTAGGCGAGCATCCGCTTCACGTTGCGCTGCGCCACCCCCACGATGTTGCCCAGCGTCATGGTCAGGATGCTGAACACAATCATCAGCGGCACCCACAACTGGTACGATTGCCCCAGCCCCTCGACGAGGATGCGGATAATCGCCGCGAACCCTGCCGCTTTGGGGGCGACCGACATGAACGCGGTAATCGGGGTGGGCGCACCTTGATATGCGTCCGGGGTCCACATATGGAAGGGGACGGCAGCAATCTTGAAGCCCAGCCCGGCAGTGAGCAGGAAGACCGCGAGGGTAAGGAAGGCGTTCTTGGTGGGGTCGCCATTCGTACCCAGTAGCTTGCCGATGTTGACCGCGATTTGGTCGAGGTTGGTCGCCCCGCTGAGGCCGAACAGCCACGTCATCCCATACACCAATATCGCGGTGGCAAAGATGCCGAGCAGGAAGTATTTGACGCTGGCCTCATTGGAGCGGGTGTCAAATCGCGCCCAGCCGGTCAGGATGTAGACCGATAGGGAACTGAGTTCGATGCCCACAAAGATGCTAATCAGGTCTACGCTGCTGGCGACCACCATCATCCCCACCACGCTCATCGCCAGCAGGGCGTAATACTCGCCCAGCGGCATATTGAACTCCTCGATGTAGGTGGCGGAGTACAGCACGGTGAGGAAACCGGCGATGATGAACAGCAGCTTGAAGAAGGTGCCGATATTGTCCTGCACCACCATCCCGCACTGCGTCGCCATGCTGGGGTCGCAGGCGTTGCTCATGAACGTGACCACCCGATGCCCGCTGAGGCCGAACCAGTCGGGGAACAGGGCGGGTAGCAGGGCGACCGCCGCCCCCACAAAGCCGAGCAGGGAGATAGCGGTCAGCACGGGCCGCTTCTGCTCCTTCTTCAGGAACAGGTCAATCACGATCATCCCCACCGTGATGGTGATGATAATTAGCTCCGGCAGCACCACCATGAGGTCAGGCGCAGATGGTAGCTTCAGGTTGGTTGGCATTGTCCGCTCCTCGGTACAATTTTAGATTGCAGTTTGCAATCACGGCAGTAGGTGTTTCATCCACGCCAACAGTTCCGTGCCATTGGTCTGGGCCAGCACGGTGACGATGTTGTGGTCGGGTTGTTGCAAGGTTTGGAATAGAGGGTAGCCGTATACGCCCATTGCCACTGCCAGCACCACCAGCGTGGTAATGCCCACCCCCTCCCACCAGCGTAGGTCGGGGAAGCCCACCGAGCTAGCTTTGGCCTTGCCCCACACCACTCGCTGGAACATCCACATCAGGTAGAAGGCACTAAGGATAATCACCACGCTGGCAATCGCCGCCAGCCATGGGCTATAGTGGAAGGTGCCGAGGAAGACGGGGAACTCGCCGAGGAAGCCGCTCAAGCCGGGCAGCCCAGTGGAGCCGAGCATCAACACGGTGAACAGCCCCGCATATAGCGGCATTCGCTCCGCCATACCGCCCATCGCGGCAATCTCGCGGGTGTGTAGCCTTTCGTAGACCACCCCCACGCAGAAGAACAGCCCGCCGGTGAGCAGCCCGTGACTGAGCATCTGCAACACCGCGCCGTCCATGCTCTGCTGAGTGCCCACGAAGATGCCCAGCACCACGAACCCCATATGACTGACGCTGGAATAGGCGACCAGCTTCTTCAGGTCGGTTTGCATCAGGGTGACGAGCGCACCATAGATAATCGCCACTAGCGCGAGGGCAATCATCAGCGGGGCAAAATCGCGTGCGCCCTGTGGGGCCAGCGGTACGGCGAAGCGAATCAGGCCATATCCGCCTAGCTTCAGCAGCGTACCCGCCAGTATCACGCTACCAGCGGTGGGGGCTTGCACGTGCGCGTCAGGCAGCCATGTGTGCAGGGGGAAGAGGGGCACCTTAATCGCAAACGCGCCGGTGAAGGCGAGGAAGACGAGGTCTTGGAAGGTGCGGCTCATCTGCGGGGCGGCGGCCTTGAGGGTGAACCAATCGAAGCTGCCGTTGGCGATGGCTAGCGCGATAATCGCCACCAGCATCAGCACGCTGCCCGCCAGCGTGTAGAGGAAGAACTTGACTGCTGCGTACACCCGATTGTCGCTGCCCCAGATGCCGATGATAATCGCCATCGGTATCAGCACCAACTCCCAGAAGATGTAGAAGGTGAACAGGTCCAGCGAACAGAACACCCCCAGCGTGCCGGTCTGTAGCACCAGCAGCATGATGTGGTACTCGCGTAGCCGCTTCTGGATGCTGCTCCAGCCCGCCAGTATCGCCACTATCGAAATCACGTTGGTCAGTTGGATTAGCAACAGGCTGATGCCGTCAATCGCCACGTGATAGTTGATGTTGAAGCTGGTTATCCACGTGAACTTCTCGGCAAACTGCATCTCCGGCCC
>JBBSEE010000488.1:0-3008 GCA_038239995.1 Chloroflexia bacterium
ACCCTTGCCAGCGCAGGCGAGTTCGAGTTCCTCGCGCAAGGTACTCTCTACCCCGACGTAATCGAGAGTGCCCACCCAGAGCGCAAGTCCGCCGCCCGCATCAAGACCCATCACAACGTGGGCGGGCTACCGGCGGACATGAAGTTCAAGCTGGTCGAGCCGCTGCGCTACTTGTTCAAGGACGAGGTGCGGGCGGTGGGTGAGGCGTTGGGCCTACCCGCCGACCTCGTGCATCGCCAGCCCTTCCCCGGCCCCGGTCTGGCGGTGCGGGTGATTGGGGAGGTCAACCGCCCCGCGCTGGATACCCTGCGCCGCGCCGATGCGATTGTGCGTGAGGAGGTGGCCGCCAGCAATGTTGCCCCTAGCGTGTGGCAATACTTCGCGGTGCTAACCCCCTTGCAGAGCGTGGGGGTGATGGGCGATGGGCGCACCTACGCCAACGTGGTGGCGGTGCGGGCGGTCTCCTCGCAGGATGGCATGACCGCCGACTGGGCGCGGCTGCCCCACGACCTGCTCGCCCGCATCAGCAACCGTATCGTCAACGAGGTGGCGGGGGTCAATCGGGTGGTCTACGACATCACCAGCAAGCCACCCGCGACCATCGAATGGGAGTAAAGTATGGACGTACTGGTAATAGGCGGTGGGGCAAGGGAACACGCCCTGACGTGGAAGTTGATGCTCAGTCCCCTCGTTGACCGCGTGTACGTCGCGCCGGGCAACGGTGGCCTTGCGTTGCTGGCAGTAACTGCCCCCTTCGACCCCAAGGAAGAGGACACCATCAACGTGCTTGCCAACTGGGTGATGCAAAGGGACATTGCCTTCACCATTGTGGGACCGGAGGTGCCGCTGGCGAATGGCATCGTGGACATCTTCACCGCAGTGGGCCAGCCGATTGTCGGCCCTAGCCAAGCGGCGGCCCGCATCGAGAGCAGCAAGGATTGGGCCAAACAGTTCATGCTGCGCCATCATATCCCCACTGCCGCCGCCGTCACCTTCGACGAGTTCGAGCCGCTGCGCGAACACTTGCTTGACCCCGACACTGCCTATCCGCTGGTGATAAAAGAGGATGGGCTGATGGCGGGCAAGGGGGTGAGCGTGGCCCAATCGCGGGCGGAAGCGGCGGTGTGGCTGGCCCGTGTAGCTGGGACCACAGTAGACCGCATCCTTGCCGCTGATTTCGTCGCCAATGTCGCCTTCAACCCCACCCCCGACGCGGTCGCGGCTGAATTGCCCGCTGAACATAGCGAACCGCTGGATGGGGCCACGCCTCAACTGAACGAGGCGGACGAGGATATATTGGTCGAGGCGATTGCGCGGGGGCTGACCGCCGAGCAGGTGGCGGCGATTATGCGGGGCGAGAGCTTGAGCCGCGAGCAGATGCTGCGGAATGTGCCCGCCCCGGCTCCCGATGAAGCCACGACCGAGACGGATGAGAGCGAGCTACTCCCCGCTGCCGATTACGCCCGCATCCGCCACGAGCGGCGCGAGATGTTCAAGCGGGCGGGGCGCAAGGTGCTGGTCGAGGAGATGCTGATTGGGCCGGAGGTGAGCATCCTCGCCTTCACCGATGGCAAGACGGTCAAGATGATGCCGCCGGTGTGCGACTACAAGCGGCTGGGCGACGGCGATAGCGGCCCGATGACCGGCGGGATGGGGGCGTATAGCCCCACCAACCTGATAGACGCGGCCACGCTGGATTGGGTGCGCGAACACATCATCGAGGCGGCGGTGCAGGGCATGGCCGAGGAGGGCGAACCCTACAAGGGGGTTCTCTACGCTGGGCTGATGCTGACTGCGGATGGGCCGAAGGTGCTAGAGTTCAACGCCCGCTTCGGCGACCCTGAAGCTCAAGTGCTGATGATGCTGCTGGACAGCGATTTGGCGGAGATCTGCCAAGCGATTATCGAGGAGCGGCTGGCCGAGCAGGAGATACGCTGGTCCAGCGATGCCTGTTGCGCGGTGGTGCTAGCCGCCCCCGGCTACCCCGATGCCCCCCAAACCGGCCAGCTAATCTACGGGCTGGATGACATCGAGGAGGGGGTACGGGTGTTCCACGCGGGGACGACGGGCAGCAAGGCCCTCACCGATATGGGCCGCGCCGCCGCGGGGGGCGAGTTGGTTAAGCGCAAGAAGATTAACTGGCGCACCTTCTTGGGCCGCATTGACGTGCCGGATTTCGTCACCCCCAACGACAGTGCCGCAGTCCGCGCCCTCAATGCCGCCGGGGGGGTGGAGATACGCACCGCGGGCGGGCGGGTGCTGACGGTGACAGCCAAAGCCCCTACCCTCGCTGAGGCCCGTGCCATCGCCTACCGCAATGCCGCGCTGATTAGCTTCCCCGGCCAGCAGATGCGAACCGACATCGCCCAGCGCGAAATCCCCGCCGACCAATCCGCGCCCCCGCCCGCCGACATATCGCCCACCGCTGCGACTGAGCCGCCACCAGCAGAGCCGCCCACCGCAGCGCAACCCACCGCCCCCGCCGAAGCTGCGCCCGCCGCGGTTGCCCTCGAAGCACCGCCGGTCGAAACAGAGGCTGTGCATACACCAGCCATATCACCAGAGATAACCGCGCCGAGCAACGTAGAACCAGTCGCCGACGACCCCAATCTACAATCTGCCCTCTACAATCTGCCATCCGGTGCGCTAGGCCTCAGCGATGAGGAACGCGCCGCCCGCCTCGCCGCCCTCGATGCCGCCACCAACCCTCCGTCCAGCGATGAGGAAAGCAGCGAACCCGCCTCCAATCAGAGCAGCGAAAGCCCTCCCCCAGCCGACGAACAAAAGCCTCCCCCAGCGGGGGAGGTTGGTGGGGGAGGGGGTGAGCCGCTGTAGCCTCCCCCAGCGGGGGAGGTTGGTGGGGGAGAGGGTTGACGCGCATCAATGCTGGTCGGAACTACCGCCAACGGATGAGTCTGGCAGACGAAAGCATCCCCCGGCGCGGGAGGTTGCTGGGGGACGGGGGGCGCCGCGGTAGCCACCCCCCGCGGGGCCGGTTGGGGGGGGCG
>JBBSEE010000489.1:0-3005 GCA_038239995.1 Chloroflexia bacterium
CCCTACAGCATCAGGCCCATCTCCAGCCCCAACTGCCTAAGTCCTATCCAAACTCAAAACTTAAAACTCAAAACTCAAAACTCAAAACCATCATCACACTCGCAGAGTGAGCGCAGCGGGGACGAGGTCGAAGGTGATGGGGGTGCGACCCGCGATTTCGCCGTCGGCTTGGGCGATGAGGCGGCGGCGGGGGTCGGCGGCGCGGACGGTAACGACGCGGGCGCGACGCACCTGTACCTTGTCCAGATAGATGTGCGAACCCTCATACAGCTTGGGTAGTTCGCGCACCACCTCCAGCTTGCCGAAGTTGCCCAGTATCACGAGGTCGAGCAGGCCGTCGGCGGGGTCAGCATCGGGGGCAACCCGCATCCCGCTGCCGAAGTATTGACAATTCGCCACCACCACGCTGTAGACCGGCATGGGCAGGGGTACAGGTTCGCCGTCCGCCTCCACCACCACCCGATGGTTGCGGTAGCGCAGCAAAGAGGTGAACAGGGCGGTGAGGTAGGGTATCGTCCCCCCTAGCACCCGCCCCATCGCCTGCCGTCCCCGATCGGCGCGGGCGGCCACCTCCGCATCGAAGCCTACTCCGGCGACATTGGCAAAGTAGCGGGTAATCACTTCGCTGGATGCGGGCTGGTGACGGCGGTGGGGAGCATCATAGCGCATTCGCCCGATGTCCAGCCGCTGGGTACGCCCACTAATCAGCCGCGCCAACGCCTCGCGGATGTCGCTGGGCACGCCCACAGTGCGGCCAAAGTCGCTGCCCCGCCCCGCTTGCACTATCCCCATCTGCACATCGGCGGGCGGGCCGCCGTCACGCATCAGCCCATTGACCACCTCGTTAATCGTACCATCGCCCCCCACCGCCACCACCAGCCGATAGCCGTCGGCCACCGCTTGGGCGGCCAGCGTAACCGCCTCGCCCGCCGCGCTGGTGAAGGCATACTGGTAGCTGAAGGGCAAGTCGCGCTGGGCGCGGAGGTAAGCATCGGCGACGGGCCACTGCTTCAGCCCCCGCCCCCCCCCAGAGGTGGGGTTGATGATAAACATGGCGCGTAGTTCTTCGTTCATGCCGCCGATTATACTCGCTCATCGCCGCGGGTGCAAGGGCAGCGCAGATAGGGCAGATATGGTAAAATAGCGGCAAATGAGCGCAGAGCCACAACTGGAGAACGCTAACCTCGCCCTCGCCCCCGCTACGGAGGTGACGCTGCCGCCCACCGTCGCAAGGGCGGAGGCGGCGCGGGCATGGCTGCTGCTGGCCGGCGGCGGGATGATGCTCACCAGCATCATCTTCTTCTTTCAAATGTTCCTCAGCGGTATCACCATAATTACTACTATGGTGGAGGAGCGGTGGCCGGGGCTGTATCAGCCGCTGCGCGGTTGGCTCGACCCCGCGTGGAACGTGCCCCATCATGGCGACGCTACCGATGTCGGCCCCATGCTGGCCTTCGGCACGACCTTGCTGGCGATGTGCCTGTTCTACGCCGCCGCCTTGCTCTACGCCCATCGCTGGGATGCGGCGGCGTTCGCCACTAGTGAAGTCACCCCCCGCGCGGCGAACCGCCCGCTGCCCCTTATCCTCGCCACCACTGCGCTGCTGTGCATCCCACTGTGGCTGGCACCGGGGATGCTCTCTCACGACGTGTACAGCTACACCGCCTACGGGCAGATGGCCCAACTGCACGACACCAACCCGATGATTTATGGCCCCGACACGGTGATTACCGCCCCGTTGATTAGCCTCGTCACGTGGCAGAAGGAGACCTCGGTGTACGGGCCGCTGTGGGTGGATTTGTCGCGGGGGCTGACCATCCTCGCGCAGGCGATTGACCCCAACCCTGACACCAACCTTGGCCTCTACGTGCTGCTCTACAAGCTGCTGGCAATCGTCGCCCACCTACTGAACGCCGCCTTGATATACGCGATACTCCGCCGCTGGCGACCGCAGCAACGCACCTTCGGCACCCTGCTGTACGCATGGAACCCGCTGATGCTCATCGAGTTCGCCAATAGCGGCCACAACGACATCGTGCTGCTCACCTTCATCCTCGCCGCCATTCTGCTGCACCTACAGGGCAGGCCGCGCTGGGCAGTGGTCGCCTTCACCTTCGGCACGCTGGTGAAATTGAGCGTGCTGTTCGTGTTCGGGCCTTACGTCTTGCTGCTGCTGTGGCAGGCGCGGGACTGGCGCACGCGGGTGGCGACGCTAGCCAGCGTGGGGGGGGTGGCCCTCGCCCTCGCTGCCCTGCTGTATGCCCCCTACTGGGCGGGGCTGCAAACCTTCGACGCGCTGCGTAACGGCCCGGCGGTCAATCGGATGATCAACTCGCCCGCGCAGATGGTCTACCTGCGTATCCTCTACCTGCTGGCGGGCAATCATCAGGAGCCGACCGTTTTCACCACCACTGATGCCTATATCCAGATGCAGATGGAGCAGGCGGGGCGCGGGGTAATCACCACCGATTACTATAGCATTGTCCGCCACTTGCCGATTACCCCCACCGACCCGCTCTACACGCTGGTCAAGCTGGGCTGCGCCGCCCTGATGCTGATTGCCCTCGTGTGGAACTTGGGGCGCATCCGCGACTTCGCCTCGTTCCTGCGGAGTAGCAGTTGGATACTATTCTTCTACCTCTGCTTCGGGGCGTTGTGGTTCTGGCCTTGGTACATGGTGCTGCTGATAGGGCTGGCGGCCTTGCGGGAGATTGATGCGCTCACCATCCTCAGCGTGGTCTTCTCCTGCACCTGCCTGTACATCTACCTCGTCTATCCCTGGGTTCACGCCAGCATCTTTTGGATGTCGGATTATCGGGCCGCGATTGTGTTCGGGCCGCCGCTGATTATCGCGCTGGTCTGGTACTGGCCGCAACTTCCCCCCCGCTGGCCCTTCCGTCGTCGCACCGTCGCGTCGGAAGCAGGCGGGTGATGCTGGTCTACGGCGAACGCTGCCGCGAGTTGGATACCCTCCCCTTTATCCAGCAGATAATCGCAACTGCGGA
>JBBSEE010000490.1:0-2990 GCA_038239995.1 Chloroflexia bacterium
ACCCCCAGCCCCTCCCGGCGGGAGGGGAGTCTGGTGCGCCACCATTTTGCCAATAGCGCAAGGGCGATGAGGGGGAGCAGGGTGAGGGAGAAGACCTTGACCGCAATCGCAAAACCGGCCAGCAGCGCAGTAACGGTCAGCCACACGGTAGTCTCGTGCTGCCACCAGCGGTACAGGGCGTAGAGGCAGATGATGGTGAAGAAGGCGGTGCCAATATCCACATAGGCGGAGCCAATCACCCGATTGACGAGGGGGACGACCACGAAGGTGGCGGCAGCAATCAGCCCCGCCCGCCGACTGAGGCCCAACGCGCGGCTGAAGCCGTAGGCCGCGATGGTGGTGAAGGCGGCGAGGGCGAGGTGGAACATCGAGGCGATTATCCCCGCGTCCCAGTTGGTCGGCCCCAGCAAAGCCATCGGCCATGTGTAGATGTACTCCATCCCTTTAGCGAACAGATAGACGATGCCGCTGTAGATTGGCACCCAGCCGTGATGCGCCGCCCACATCTCCGGCACTGGCAGGTGGTAGAGCCGCGCGTCGTGCAGCACCGGCGGGGCTAGGGCAGTCGCCCCCGCCAACGCGAGGCTGAGGCCAATGGTGAGCAGCATGAACAGGGGGAAGAAGTGGCGAAGGGGATGACGCAGGGCGGATTGCAGGTTGTGGATTGATGAGGCCAGATGATGGCGGTGTCGCCAATCGCGCAAGCCCTGCGTGCGGATTAGCCAGAGCAAGGTGACAAGGCTGGCAATGATGGTCAGTGCCCATACCAGCCAATCGTAGAGCAAGTTTAGGTGCAGCAGCAGGGCAGAGGCTAGGTAGGTAGCGGCGTAGCCCAGCGCGGCGGCAAGGCAGAGGCCCATCAGCGGCGGCTCATCCCCAATCGGCAGGCGCAGCAACTTGGCCGTCCCCACCCCCGCCGCCCCCATCAGCAACACCAGCCACCCTGAACCAGCCAGCAGCAGGGCGTGATGGGCCAGTGCGTCGGGGTAGGGTAGGGTGAAGATGCGCCCCAACGCCCCCCCCTTGGCGAAACTTAGCTGGGTATAGACCAGCCGCCACAGGTCGAAGGTACTGAGCATCGCCCAGCAGGTCGCCGCCAGCCATATCGCCAGCAGTGCGGCCACGCCCATATCCAGCCCGCGCATCGGCAACCCCGCCCGCGCGTTCGCCTTAATCTCTGATGATAGTTCGGCCAAGTTGCGTCTCCTGAATCAAGAAGGTAGAAGGTAGAATCTAGAATGGTGAATGGTAAATGGTAAATGATGTCGTAGGGGCGAGCAGCGATTATGATAGATATTGATGCGCTTCAGCAGGGCGAGTGCCACCCGCCCCTACGTCCGTTGTCTCCGCTGCTCCGCTGCACCTAATCCGCTGGCTGGTCATCCCCCAAGCGGCGAACGCAACCCGCCCCTACCCCAGTAACTCAAACCTCAAACCTCAAACCTCAAACCTAACTCACGCCTCATCCCTCATGGCCGTATCAGCATCACGCTGTTGACCACGAGGTGAACCTGCGCCTGCCCGCCGTCGGGGACGAGGCGGGGGCCGACCATGTTGCCGGTACCGCCGAGCGGAGCGAGCAGCTTGAAGGATAGGTTGCTGATGCGCTGGCCGCCGGGGGGCAGGTATATCACCATGGTGTCGGCCACCCCGTCGCCGCTGCCGTTGTAGCGGGCCACCAGCGCGGTTAGCTGCCCATCAATCCGCGCTGTGACCTGCACCCCCGCGCCGAGGCTGGCCTGCAAGTCCACCAGCAGCACGCGGCGGTCGCTAATATCGCTGCTGGGGAGGTCGGCGGAGACGGTAGCACTGAGGCCGGGCAAGGGTTGGCCCCGATGAGCCACTTCGATGTCGGTTTGGCTGGTCAGCGCAGCGGTGACGGTGAGGGGCAGGGTTAGGCTCAATCCCGCCCCCATTCGCGCCGCCCCGCTCTCGTCGGCGACCAGCTTCCCACCAGTGAGGGGCAACTCGCGCAGACCGAACAACGCGGTGAGGTCAAGCGTGCTGACATCGTAGACGTGATAGTCCGCGTTGCTCTGGAGCAGCGGCGCAACCTTCGCCAGCCGCGCGTCTATTGTGCCCGCGTCGGGAGCGAACACCGCGATGCTATCATAGCTAGTATGCGGCGGGGGCGGTACGTCGCGCTTCACCACTAGCGTGTTCAGCCCGCGCAGTTGCCCCGGATGCAGCCTATCCAGCCCGTCGAGGTTGATGGCCCCCGCCAAATCGGGCGGCACCCCCCCACCACAGCCAATCACCCCGACCGGCCCGCGCAACCCGCCCAAGCCGCTGGCCGCTGGATTGGCATCGCGCCGATAGGTGTACCAGCCGCCCTGTGTGTACTCTAGGTGCATATACTGGTCCCGCCCCACCCACATCCCTCCCTGAAGCAGCGGGGCAAGCATCCGTTGTTCCCGGAAGTCCACTAGATAGCTGATGTTGTAATGGTCCAGCCGCGTGGCAAAATCGTCAGCGGTGTGCAGGCTACCGTAGAGCAGGAAATCGTCCCAGCCGGGGTTGCTGAGGAGGTAGTCGCGGCCCAGATAGTATAGCGGGGCGCTTAGTTCGGTAATCAGCACCTTCTGGTCGGCGGGGGCGACTTTGTTCAGGTACAGCATCGTCTGCCCCCCCTCGCCGAGCCGCACGGTGGCCGCTTCGAGGATGTAGCTGCGGTCATCAATCAGCCCGTACAGGTTGGGGAAGGCGCGTTGATTAAAGGCCACATTGGTCAGGGTGCCGACGAACAGGACGAACACCAGCACGATGTTGACCGCCCAGCGGGCCACCGTCCAGCCGTGCAACCGC
This sequence comes from Chloroflexia bacterium, assembly GCA_038239995.1. Lineage (GTDB taxonomy): Bacteria > Chloroflexota > Chloroflexia > QHBQ01 > QHBQ01 > QHBQ01. The sequence goes on from JBBSEE010000490.1 coordinate 2,806, forward strand.
TGGTAGGCCCAGCCGCACGCCGCCCCGATAATCGGCAAGGTGAACAAGATGTATCGCCGCTGCCCCTCGACCGCAAACCACGCCGCCACGTACAGCAGGGTGACGACCAGCGACCCCACGATGAGCGCGGCCTGATGGTCGCGTTCCCCCCGCTTGCGCCACCATTGCCAGAGCATCACCCCGCC
>JBBSEE010000491.1:0-2990 GCA_038239995.1 Chloroflexia bacterium
CCCCCGCGTCGCCGAGTCGCCCACCAGCATGGAGTGCATCCTCGACCAAGTGGTCACCGTCGGCAACGCCCCCCAACAAGTCGGCATCGTCATCGGCGAAATCGTGCAGTTCCGCATCCGCGAAGACCTGTACGACAATGGCCGCATCAACCCCCACGCCCTGAACGCGATTGGCCGCATGGCGGGCGACTCCTACACCACTACCCACGAGATATTCGAGATGAAGCGGCCCAAGTATGAGGGAAAGTGATGAATGGTGAATGGTAAATGGTGAATGGTGAATGGTAAATGCAAGGCTGAAGCGCATCACGATAAAGCCTCTCCCAGCGGGAAACCCCCTTGTGGGGTTCCCTGTGGGTGGGTTTGGTGAGGGAGAAGCTCGCCCCGCATCAACGCTCGTTGTAGCTACAGCCAACGGACAGCCAACCGACGGTTCAGCGGACCAACGGTCGGGTAGGGGTGGGCTGCACTCACCCTGTTGAAGCGCATCAACATCAATCGGAACTACTTCAGCCCAAGGAGCAAGCAGATGGATGTGACCCTCGTGCTAACCGAAGTGCCGACTGGCCCCGATACCCTGATCATGACTGGGGACTTCCCCACTCTCAGCAGTGAGGCGATGTTCGATTATTGGGTGAAGCCGGAGTTGCTGACCCAGTGGTGGCCGGAACAGGCGGCGACCGACCCCCACCTCGACGGTGAATATCACCTCGCGTGGCCGGGGATGAACTGGCATCTGCGCGGTCATTACACCGCCTTCGAGCCGGGCCGCAAACTATCCTTTACGTGGAAGTGGGACCATGAGCCGGACACTCCCGACCGCCATGTCGCCATCACCTTCCACTCGCTGGCTGGCGGCGGCACGCGCCTGACCATCATCCATGGCCCTTACGCTGCCGCCCCCGCCGCCCAGCAGGATAGGAAAGGCCACGTCGAAGGCTGGCAACACTTCTGCGCCTGCCTGCGCGACCTTGCTGGTGATTCGCTATAACACTTTTGCCCATATTTATGATATATTATAGACTCGTCATATGGTCATCATAGCCGTCGTCAATGAAAAGAGCGGAAGTTATGTCGCAGCCACCCACCCCTACCACCAACCCACACTTGGAGCGCGGCCAAGCCCAAGAGGTCTTCGATTCAGGCCGTCGCGCCTTGACCCGCTTCCTCGCGTGGTCAGGCCTCGGCCTGTTCGTCCTCGGCGGTATCTTTACCACTAGAGGGCGGCTCATCAATGAGGGTAGCAATGCTCCTAGTGTAGCGTTGCCTTTCATCTTTGTCATCGGTATCATCGGGATGGTGGTGGTGTTGCAACTGCTATCGCGGCAGCAGACCGACTGGGCCGCTTATAGCTTGGTGTATATCTTTAGCATCATCATCTACATGAGCGAACTGTTCGGCAGCAGAGGGGTAGTGGAGCAAGTATGGTCCACTACTGCTTTCTTCTATCTCGTCACCTTGTGGGCGGGGCTGCTGATTGGCCCCCGCACTGCCCTCATCATTGCCACCCTTGCTTGTTCGCTATATTACATCACCGCCGCCTTCCTCGAAGTACCCCCCGGCCCTCAAAGCTACGGCTTCCTCAGCCTGCCTAAATTCTTCCTCGACCGCTTTAGGGAGGTTGATGCCCGCTTGCTGGTGATATACTACGGCATCGCGATTGCCACATGGTTTTTCTCCATCACTATTCGGCGGATGACCGACAACCTGTCCGAGCGCAACTTGTCGCTCGCCTTCGCGCTCGGTCAGTTGCGGGACAAGCAGCAGCTTGAGCGGGAGACTGGCAACGCGATTGTCAGCGTAATGGAGCGGCTGGGGGCGATTTCCACCCGCCAACTCAGCAGCGTTCACGAGCAGGTTTCCGCCCTCGCCGAAGTAACTGTCACCATCGAAGAGCTATCTCATGCCGCGCTGGCGATTGCCAATGCGGCTGCCGAGGTGGACAAATCGGCGGAGCAAGCCCTGAGTGCGGTCAGCAATTCGCAATCTTCGGTCAACAACGGCTTGCAGGCGATGCTGCTGATCAAGGTGCAGATGCAGAACATCGTGGAGCGCATCCTTGCCCTCAACAATAGCATTGGCCGTATCAGCGATGTCACCAATCTGGTCGCCAACATCGCCGCCCAAACCCACTTGCTGGCTTTGAACGCGGCCATCGAAGCGGCAGGAGCGGGGGTGGAGGGCGAACGCTTCGCCGTGGTCGCCAGTGAGGTGAAGAAGCTGGCCCAGAGTTCGCAGGCTGAGGCGAATAAGATACGCGAGTTGGTTGCCGAGGTGCAGCGGGACAATACTGCTAGCGTAATGGCAACCGAGCAGGGGCTGAAGGACTCGGACAAGGGTTCGGCCCAAGCCCGCGCCGCTGCCGAGGCTAACCTAGAGGTGATTGATATCGTCAGTGCTACCACGGCGCGGGCGAAGACAATTACGATGTCCACCCAGCAGCAACGCTCCGCCTCCACCCAAGTGGTGGAGACGATGCGCCATCTGCGCGAGTCCGCGGCGGAAGTGGCCTCCACCACCATGACCATCAATCAGGCGGTCAACGACCTCGCCGCCCTCGCCCGCCAAATGGGGGCGTTGATACAGGAACCCGCCCCTGCATCCGAAAATCCCCAATCCAAAATCTAAAATCCAAAATCGGCCCGTTCGCCCCAGACTAGCACATCGGCCCGCCCCCGCCAGTCGTCGCCCAGCGCGTGCAAGGCCGCAGTCGCTTGCGCGTATGGCTCACGCCCACCCTTAGCGGGGAGGTGGGTTAGCTCCTGCATGTGGCCGAGCAGCACTGCCGCCGCTTGGGTTTGGGTCACAGCGCGGCGCACAGCTGCCGCCACCTTATAGCCGGGGTCAACCTTGGCGCACTTGAGCAGCAGTAGGTGCAGCGGACCAGCATCGGCCAGTCCCCGCGTGTAGTTGTGGTCGCCGCTGTGCATCACGGTTAGGCCGTCTATGGTGTGAACGCTATAGGAGAGGTGGGGAAGGTCGGTGTAGGG
>JBBSEE010000492.1:0-2983 GCA_038239995.1 Chloroflexia bacterium
GCCAGACGAGGCGGGCAAGGCGGCCATGGCCCTGAACAAGGACAAGGCGGTGCAGGAAATCGGGCAGGCGATTGCCTACCTGCGCAGGCGCGACGATGTGGAGCCGAAGGCGGTGGCGATGACCGGCTTCTGCATGGGCGGCTTCCTCACTTGGAAGGCTGCCGAGCAGTTTAGCGACCAACTTGCCTGCATCGCCCCCTTCTACCCCGGCGGTTACAACCCCAGCGCGGCGGATATTGCCAAAATCAGCGTGCCGGTGCTGGCGGTGTTCGGCGAACGAGACCGCGGTATCCCCATGTCTACGGTGAAGAGCATCGAGAGCCTACTAGAGCAGCAGGGCAAGACCTATAACGTGGCTGTCTATCCCGCCGGTCACGCCTTCATGAACCCCGACCACGGCATGGGCGATGCCGACTCCGCCGCCGATGCCTTCGCCACCATGATTGCGTGGTTCAAACAATACGTAGGCTAGCATGAACGCCTCAAACCTCAAACCTCAAATCTCAAACCTGCACATCGGCACCGCGGGGTGGAACTACCGCGAGTGGGTAGGTAACTTCTACCCGACGGGCACCAAAGCGGAGGCGATGTTCGCCTATTATGCCACCCGTTTCGATACGGTCGAACTGGACACCACCTTCTATGGTATCCCTCGTCCGACTACGGTGGCAGGCTGGCGGGAGCGGGCTACGCCGGGGTTCACCTTCGCCGCCAAGTTCCCTCGCCTCATCACCCACGACAAGAAGCTGCACGATGCGGCGATGGAGACCGCCGAGTTCCTCACTACCATGGCGGGGCTGGGCGATAAGATGGGGCCGTTCGTGCTACAGTTCCCCTACAGTTTCAAGCCGAGTGATGACAACCTTGCCGCGCTGACCGCCTACCTTGCCAACCTGCCCGCCACTTCTGTGGGGGATGGCTTGCGCTATCGCTACGCGGTGGAGGTGCGGCACAAGGGTTGGCTGACCGACACGCTCTACGACCTGCTTCGCGCCCATAATGTCGCCCTCGTCCTCACCTCACTGGACCAACCGTGGATGCCGCAGTACATGGATACCGTCACCGCCGACTTCAGCTACATCCGCTGGCTGGGCAACATCGAGGGGCCAATCCAGCCCGATGACCATATCGTGGCCGACCGCAGCGCGGACTTGCAGCGTTGGGCGGAGATTACCCGTGACATACTCAAGGGCGGGCGCGAGGTGTGGGGCTACTTCAACAATCATTGGGCGGGCTATTCGCCGGGCAGCGCGGAGCAGTTCCTTGCTCTGATAAGGGAGGGCCATGCCAATCAATAACCGTTGGTACGATGACCTGCACGATGAGTGGTGGTCGCCGCGCGGTACTTGCTGCCTGCTGCACGAGATGAACCCGGTGCGGAGCGGCTACTTCCGCTCGGTGCTGCGCCAAGCACTCGGCGAGGTACGGGGATTGCGGGTGCTAGATGTCGGCTGCGGGGGTGGGCTGGTCAGCGAACAACTGGCGCGGGCGGGGGCGCAGGTGACGGGCATTGACCTGTCCGCGTCCAGTATCGCCGCCGCCCGCCGCCACGCCGCCGGTAATGGCCGGTTCAACATCGAATATCTAGTCGGCAGCGTGTTTGACCTACCCTTCGCCGCGGCCAGCTTCGACGCGGTGGTAAGCTCCGACTTCCTCGAACACGTCTCCGACCGCCTCGACGACGCAGTGGGCCAGATGGCGCGGGTGGTAAGGAGCGGCGGGGTAGTCGCCTACGACACCATCAATCGCACCGCCAAGTCCTTCCTCGTCGCCATCGTCGCAGTGCAGAACATCCTGCACGCCACCCCACCCCACACCCACCTATGGCGGATGTTCGTCACCCCCGACCAACTAACCCTCGCCCTCGCCCGCGCCGGGGTGCAGAACCAAGAGGTGCGCGGCCTGATGCCCGCCAAGAACCCGCTGGCCGCTGCGATGGGACTGTTGCGCGAACGGGCGGCGGGTGGCTGGCGGATTGGCAACGATACCGCTATCTCTTATCTCGGTTACGGGATAAAGCTATAAGTAGGGCGACAAGGGGGCTGGCATGGTCGAGGAGTTCGATGCCATCATCATCGGGGCAGGCGAAGCGGGGACGCAGGTGGAGAGCATGGCGGTGCCTGCCGGTAAGAAGGTCGCGCTCATCTACAATGGGCCGTATGGGGCAACCTGCCTCAACTATGGCTGCATCCCCAGCAAGTTCATGATTGCCCGCGCTCGCATTGCCCACCTCATCCGCACTGCGGATGATTATCACATCAGTAGCACCGCGCCGCGCGTAGACCTCGCCGCGATTGTGAAGGAGAAGGATGCCCGCAACGACAAGGAGCGGCGCGGGATGCTGGATGAAGCGAACGCAGCCAAGAACCTGACCTTGATAAAGGGCCGCGCCCGCTTCAGCGGCGACCATCAGCTTACCGTCGCTGACCGCACCCTGCACGCTCCGCGCATCTTCATTGCCGCCGGAATGCGCCCCACCATCCCCGACATTGCCGGGCTGCGCGAGGTCGCGTTCCACACCAACGAAACGGTAATGGACCTCACTACCTTGCCCACCCACCTGTTGGTGCTGGGCGGCGGCTACGTTGCCTGCGAACTAGGGCAGATGTTCCGCCGCTTCGGTTCGCAAGTGACCATCATCCAGAGCAACGCCCACCTCGTGCCCCGCGAGGAGGGGGAGATTAGCGCAGTAGTGGAAGCAGCGTTCGCCGCCGAGGGTATCAAGCTGCTGCTGGGCAGCAAGGCAAGTAAGGTAGCGGCAACTGACGCAGGCATCCGCCTCACCATGCTGGGCAAGGATGGCAAGCAGCACACCGTCAGCGGCAGCCACCTACTGGTCGCTACTGGCCGCCAGTCCAACGCCGACACCCTTGACCTCGATGCGGCTGGTATAGCCATCGACGATAAGGGTAACATCAAGGTCAACGATTACCTAGAGACCAACGTGGCGGGCATCTACGCGATTGGTGATGTGAACGGGCGC
>JBBSEE010000493.1:0-2981 GCA_038239995.1 Chloroflexia bacterium
GGACTGGGGGGAGATGTCCAAAACAACCCAGCGGACGCTCCCCCGGGTGGGGGCGAGAACGTCGCCGCTATCGGGGTTGGTGGGGGGGGCGGGCTTGGGAGCTAGTTTCGGCTTAATCGCGGCGGGAGCTTGGCGCACCGGCGGGGGGGTTTGACTGACGGTCGGCTGCTTGCCATTGGGTATCAGCAGCGTCTCGCCCTCATATATCATGTTCGCGTCGGTAAGGTCGTTGGCGGCAACCAGCGCAGCAACCGTCACCTCATTGGCGGCGGCAATCGCACTCAGGTTGTCGCCCACCTTTACCGTGTACTTGCCACTCTGAGTGGTCGGTTGTGAGGCGGCGGGCTTGGGTTGGGTGGTGGCGGGGGCGGTGATTGTTGCGGGTGGGTCCGCTGGTCGCGGCTGGCCGGGGATGGTGAGCTTCGCGCCCGCATATATCTGCGATAGGCTGACAATGCGGTTGGCGTTAGCAAGGTCGCTGACCGATACCCCATAGCGCATCGCAATCCCGCTCAAGGTGTCGCCCGGCTGCACCGTATACCCACCGCTGTGGTCGAGGCCGACAGCATTCTGGGTGGCGACTGGCTGGCTAGGCGATTGGGGAGCGGCTGGCGCGGATGGGCTATTGTTGGTGAGTGCCGCTTTTGGTTGGTTGGGGGTGGGGGCAGGCTTGGCGGGGGCGAGGTTGGGCTTGGTGTTCACGCTGGGGATGACCAGTTGTTCGCCGCCACTCAGTTGGTCGCCCGCGCTCATCCCGTTCGCCTTGCAGAGGGCATCCACACTGATACCGAAGCGAGTGGCAATCGCAGGTATGGTGTCGCCCGCTGCCGCTACATATACCACCTGCCCCGCTTGAGGCGCGTACAGCCCACCCGCGTAGGTGCCATCATCGGCAATCAGGAAGCCCGCGCCGCTGAAATCGCTGAGGTTGTCGCCCGCTACATCGCTGGCGGGCGGGTTGTTGCTCTGGCTGGCAAGTGCAAGCAGGCCGCCGCTAATCGCGCCGAGCGTCAGTGCGGTCAGCATCACGATGCTATAAAACTTCAGATACTTGGTCATACCCCACCCTCCTAGTAGACGTTGCTTTAGGCCCTCTCTACTCTACATAATATCAGAACTTCGTTTATCTGTCAAGAGGTTGAACTAAATTGACGCTGTTTTCATGCTTCAGGCAACAAAAACCCCCTTCGCCTAACAGCGGGAAGGGGGTCGAGGGTGCAGGTGGCTAGTTACTTGCCGCTGCTCAGGTTGGTGGTGTCCGCGCCGACGCTGCTGCTGGCGGTGCTGCTGGTGCTGCTACCGCCATGCACCTTGGCCTTGAGGGCGGCAAGCTGGGCATCAACCGCGCTGTTCGCCCCCAGTTGGTCGAATTGCTCGTCAACGTTGCTGCTGCCCCCGAAGTTCGCCATCTCCGCGTTGGCCGAGGCGTGCGCCTCCTCCGAGCGGATGCGGGCTTCCATGCGGCTGAGGTCGCTGCTGTAGTCCACGTTGTTCAGCGAACTGGTGGCTTGGGCGATTTGCTGGGTGGCTTGGGCGCGTTGGTGGCGGCTGATGAGCATATCCTTGTTCCGCACCGTGCTGTCATACTTGTCCTGCAACTGCTGCAACTGGTCCTTCAGGTGGTTGACGGTGGCGGTTTGGGTTTCAAGCTGCTGGCTGTAGACGTTGACTTGGTTGTCGTAGTCGTTCTTGCGCTGCAAGGCTTCGCGGCCGAGGTCGTCGCGGCTGGCACGGACGGCGGCCTCGGCCTTGCTGGACCATTGGTCGGATAGGCCCTTGGACTGGGCGACTTCCGCCTCCAACTCCTTCTGCTGGGCCAGCATATTCGCTACCTGCCCACGCGCCTCGTTAATCTGGTCGGCCATATCGCGGATAATCTGGTTAAGCATCACTTCGGGGTCTTCTGCGCGGTCGAGCAGGTCGTTGACGTTGGCACGCAGAATGGTACTGATGCGGTCGAAGATGCCCATGTGCTGAGTCCTTCCTTTCTGGTTGGGTTATTCGGTTAGGGTTGATTTGCCTCTCCTCTCATCGGTGGAGGCCACAGGAGCGGAGCAACCTGCTCCGTCCCCGACTTTATTACGTAGTTGCGCCCTGATTCGTTACGCCCCACGCGCCTCTATTTTACACCAATTCTGTGCCGATGTAAACATTCGCGGCCTAAAGATTAGCGATGCCGCTCACCGCCCGCCGCCACAAGCAGTTAAGGCGTAAGTATGCTGTTAATATGTCAAGCTGTTAGCAATATCGCCCCCCTCTCGCAAAGTTTAACATCCCGTTAACAATTAACTATTGACTCCGGCCATGTTTCGTGCTACAATCTAACCGTTGGCGGTAGCACCGCCAGCGTGATGAGCCGCTGTGAGTAGCGAATTTGCGCGGCATTGGGGAGAGGCGTATAATCAGTCTGAAAGGAGAACGGACGTGAAGACGAGGAAGCTAGGCGTGGTGGTGAGCGGAGCGTTGGTGTTGGTGATCGTCTTTAGCCTCGTATTCAGCATACCAAAAGCACTGGCAACTCATTGTGCGGTGTGCTGGGGGACTGTCAGTAGCCCTAATGTAGGGAGCGGCAACAACTACCTCAAGGCAGTGGCAGCTAAGGATAGCAGCTCGGTCTATACCGTTGGTTACTACATCAACAGCAGCGGCACCGCCCAAACTCTGGTTGAGCAATGGGACGGTACCAGCTGGTCCATCGCCAGTAGCGCGAATCAGAATAGTGGCGATAACTATCTCAATGGTGTTGGCACCGCTAAGGGCAGCTTGAGCAGCAAAAGCATTTGGGCGGCCGGTTACTATGTCAACAGTAATGGGAAAGCCCAGACACTAATCGAGCAACGCCAAAGCGGTGGCAGTTGGTCAATTGTAAGTAGCCCTAACCAGTCCAGCGCGAACAATGTTCTACGCGCTATAGCCGGTAGCGGAGACAGCAACTACTGGGCAGTGGGCTACTACAATGTAAGTGGTGGTCAGAACTCCCA
>JBBSEE010000494.1:0-2966 GCA_038239995.1 Chloroflexia bacterium
ATCATGTCGCTGGCGGCAGTGTTCGAGGAGCAGTTTGAGTACGTGATTGTGGACGGCAACCTCGACCCCAACCCGCTCACCACTATCATGCAGCACATCGAACGGGGGGCGAAGTATCTGCTCTGTACCGTGATGCCCGGCCCGCAGCTTAGTCGCGCCGTGCCCCACTGCCAAGCGGTCCGCGACAAGTACCCCGATGTCACGATTGTATGGGGCGGCTACTTCCCCTCGATGCATACCGACACCACCCTCCGCAGCGGCTACGTGGATTATGTAGTCAAGAGTCAGGGTGAGATTACCATCCTCGAACTGCTCGCCTATCTGGAGGGTCAGCCGCTGGATTTGGCGAAGAACCCATGGCTGGATGCGGCACGGCGGGTGGATGAGCGGGAGCAGCAGAAGCGGGCGCGGCGCGAGGGGCGGCTGGCGAACGTCCCCGCCACTGTACCCACCCTGCAAGGCGATGTTACGATTGCGGTCGAACCAGAGCAGGACGTAGAGCGGGTTGCCAGCATCGAACTGGCGGCGTGGGACGGCCAGATGAGCGACGACCCCCGCCGCGCTATCCTCGGCCTCAGCTACCTTGACCGCGACGGCCATATCGTCCACAACCCCGCCCGTCCCTTCGTGGACCCCAACCTGTTCCCTATGCACCCCTACCAGCGGCTAGACATGGACAAGTACCTACTGCGGACGATACTAGGCACTCGCACGGTCAACTACCACAGCAGCCTCAGTTGCCCCTTCCCCTGCTCCTTCTGCGCGGTGGTCAAGGTATGGGGGTCGCGCTGGCTGGCAGAGACCCCCGACTTGGTGCTACAGCGGCTGGGGCATCTGCGCGAGAGCTACGGGGTGAACGCGGTGGAGTTCTACGATAACAATTTCTTCACCATCGAAAAGCGCACCGCCGCAATTGCCGAGGGGATGAAGGATTGGGGCTGGGGCTGGTGGGGCGAGGGGCGGGTGGACACTATCCTCGGCTACAGCGACCGCACCCTCAGCCTGATGCAGCAGAGCGGCTGCAAGATGATATTCATGGGGGCGGAGAGCGGCGACGATGAGGCCCTCGTGGAGATGAACAAGGGGGGGCTGACCACCAAAGATACGCTAGACCTCACCCGTCGCCTGCTGAAGTACGGCATCGTCCCTGAATACTCGTTCGTGGTCGGCAACCCCCGTCACCCCCGCCGCGACATCGAACGCACCCTAGAGTTCATCCGCAAGATTAAGGGCATCAACCCCCGCAGCGAGGTGGCAATCTACTTCTACACCCCCACCCCAGAGGGGCAGATGTTCGACGAGAGCGCGGTGCAGGGCTTCCACTATCCCACCACGCTGGAGGAGTGGATTACTCCCCAGTGGCTCGCCTTCGCCAGCATGAAGGACCCGCGCACCCCATGGCTGACCGCTGCCGACTTCGAGTACGTCAAGAACTTCGAGACCGTCACTAACGCCCGCTACCCCACCTATACCGACCTGAAGCTGCACGGCTGGCAGCGGGGGCTGATGCGGCTAGCCGGTTGGTGGCGGTATGCGACCCGCACCTACGCCCACCCCCGCGAACTGCGTTTCCTGTTCCGTCTGTTCAAATATCGCCAGCCGGAGAAAGAAGGGTTCTAGTAATCCTCACTTGTGGGGGGGTTGACTGCGGGGTTGCGCCCCCGAAACATCGAGTAGAGCAGCCACATCGAGGGCAGCAATATCACTGCGCCTACGCCAAGGGCAATCAGCATCGCCGCGAGGGTGCTGTCCGCCGAGGCGGAGTTCTCCACCGTAACGTCGGGGTAGATGAAGTATGGTGCTTGAGCCAACGCCCAGCCCCAGATAATCAGCACCACCTGCCCCACCCCAGCGACGCGGGCGATAAGGTAATGTCTCTGCCAGACCGCCCACAGCGCAATCGCCCCAATCATCACCGCCCCCGCCACCACTAGTAGACCGAAGCCGCTGGTCAATCCGTTCCAGATGCGCGGTGCGTCGCTAGCAGAAAGGGGTAGGGTGAGGGTGGCAAGGATGACTGCTGCGGCCCATGCCCAAATCGCCCGCTTGCGGAAGTCCTCGCGCAACTCATCTTTCGTCTCTAGGATGAGGTACACGGCGGCAAGGTAAGCGCACATCGCCAGTGCCAGCAGCCCCAGTAGCAAGGGGTAAGGGGCGAGCCACGCGAAGTAGTCATTGACGCTGCCATCGGGGTTGATCCGAATCTTGCCGCTGACAATAGCCCCGAAGCAGCTACCTAGCAGCACCGGGGTGACAATGCTAGCCGCGCTGAAGATAGCCCCCCAGATGTTCGGCTCGCCCACTGCTGCCGCACCGTGAGCGCGGAACACGAACGCAGAGCCACGCAGGATGATGCCGATAAGCGCGAGACTGAGGGCTACGTTCAGGGCAGTGAACAGGGCGGCGAAGGCGGCGGAGAAGCAGGCGAACAGCAGCACCACCACCACAATAAGCCATACATGATTTGCCTCCCACACCGGCCCCATCGCCTCAGCCACCGCGCGGCGTTGCTCCTTTGCCCGTGGGCCAGAGGCAAACAAGTCCCAAACCCCGCCGCCAAAATCGGCCCCGCCCAGCACCGCGTAGAGGGTAAGAGCGACCACTACGACCGCGGCTACAATGTAACTAAGTGGTGGCAAGGCTCACCCCTCCTTCCGGGTTGGATGCCGGACGCTGGGCGAGACGACGCAGCAGGTAAACCACCATCGCGCCCAGCAACAGATAGAGGCTGACGAAGATGAACAGCCAAGCCGTTACCCCCGGCGCAGTCGTCACTGCATCGCTGGTTCGCATGATGCCGTAGATGATAAACGGCTGGCGGCCAAGCTCCGTCACCATCCAGCCCGCCTCAATAGCGATGTAGCCAAGCGGTCCGCAAATCACCAGCGTGGTGAGCAGGGCGCGGCTGTCGAACAGGCGACGGCGCAGCATCGCCATCAGTGCCCATAGCGCGACTAGCAGCAGAA
>JBBSEE010000495.1:0-2965 GCA_038239995.1 Chloroflexia bacterium
CATAAAGCGATATGGCCTGCTGATAGGGCGGGCGAAGGGTATTATAACCTATTAACGAGGTTGATTGCAAGCATTCAGCTACCCGCGCCTCGGTTTTGCTTGTCGCGTAGACGCGCGATAAACTCTTGGACGCTGATAATCGCCTCAGACGCGGACAGCCTGTAATTAGCTTGTATCGTCGAGAGTACTACCAGCGTGAAGCCAGCGGCACTTAGGCCCGCCACTGGGCCTTTGGGCATCTTTGGGTCTATGGTGCAAAGATACCTTTCCTTCAGCCCCGCGCCTTCGCGCAACACCTCGGTCCATCGTTCGCGCAGCACCGACTTGACCGCCAACACGGTAAGCAAATCGCGGTCAAAAGCGGGGCGGTGGTAGCTTTGCAGGTCAGAAAAGATGAAGTCTATCCTAACCCCGCCCATATTTGCCTGCGGCGTGTAGGCGATACCATGTATGCTCCATAGGTGGGCAAGGTGATTTTGCAGCGCGTAACCCATGCGGGCGCGTCGCCGCTGCTGCAATCCCTTGAAGTAGACCATCAGCTTGTCGAAGTCGAAGATTGCTCTTATCTGCTCCCGTGATACGACTGGCGCAAGTTCGCCGAACAAGAATTGCTCTGCCTGTGTCGCTTCCAACGCCTTGAACAAGGCCTCCTCGCGGATAATCCACGCCACCACCGCGGCATCGGGCTGGGCGAGTGCGTCAATGCCACTCACTTGCTCTCTGGCAAAGGCGGACATTTCCTTAGTGGAGGGGAAGGTCGAGCCGAACTTGGCAACGATTAGCTGCGCGTCACTTTCGAGGCTGGGCAAGGGGTTTCCTCTTTTGGCTAAGAGTTGACGAGGGCGGGAGATTGCAGGGGGAGGAACAACTGATACGCCGCCTCTGCCATCAATGTGGCGGTCGGCTGCTGACCGAACAAGCCAGCGGCCACCGCGTGGGCCACGGCTTGGATGACCGGCACCGCTACCGAGTTGCCAAACTGCTGGTAGGCACGGGTGTCGCTGCACACAATCTTGAAAGTGTCGGGGAAGCCCATCAGCCGCGCACACTCGCGGGGGGTGAGACGACGGGGGTTGCGACCAGCCTGCGGTATCAATATCTCCGAGCCGTCCTTGTAGTAGCGGGCACTGAGGGTGCGGGTTATGCCGTCGAGGTCGGCAAGGCCGAAGCCGAAACCGTGACCTTTGGCCCGATGCTTGTCGGCATACTCTTGCAGATATTGCCATAGATGGTCGGTGAGGGTGTAGCGGGGGTCAACCGCCGGTTCGAGGATGTCGCAGAGGCGGGGGTGTAGGTCGGGCAAGGTGGGGAAGCGGAAGTCGGTCGGTTCGCGGAAGCCGACGATGTAGATGCGCTCACGGTGCTGCGGCACCAGCGTCCGCGCGTCCAGCACCGCATCGTAGACGTAGTAGCCCAGTTCCTGTGCCAACGTCCACTTGATTACCTCGAAGGTGCGCCCCTTGTCGTGACTCTTGAGGTTCTTCACGTTCTCCAGCACAAAGGCGCGGGGCTGCTTGGCCGCGATGATACGAGCTACATCGAAGAACAGCGTCCCCTGCGTGGCGTGCTGGAAACCGTGCGCGTTGCCCAGCGCGTTGTGCTTGCTTACCCCCGCGATGCTGAATGGCTGGCAGGGGAAACCGGCGGTCAGCACATCGTGGTCGGGGATGTCGCTGGCCGCTATCTTGGTGATGTCACCCGCCGGTTGTTCACCGAAGTTGGCCGCATAAGTCTGCTGCGCGTACTTGTCCCATTCCGAGGAAAACACGCAGCGACCCCCCGCGCCGCTAAAAGCGAGGCGAAAGCCGCCGATACCGGCGAACAAGTCAATAAAGCCGAATGCGGGATTGTCCATACCGCTATTTTACCCCTTCACCGACCCCGCCAGCAAGCCGCGAATGAAGTAGCGACCGAGGAAGATGTAGACAATCAAGGGCGGCAGGGCGGCGATGATTGCCCCCGCCATCTGCACGTTCCATTGCACGCTGAAGCTACCGGCGAGGTTGTTGAGCGCGACGGTAATCGGCTGGGAGCTAGGGTTGTTCACCAAATAGACCGCGAACAGGAACTCGTTCCACGCCGCGGTGAACTGCCAGATGATCACCACGATGAAGCCGGGCAAGGAGATGGGGAAGATGATGTGGCGGTAGATGCCGAAGAAGCCCGCCCCATCTATCCGCCCCGCCTCCACCAGTTCGGTCGGCACCCCCGCGTAGTAGTTGCGGAATATCAGGGTGGTAATCGGGATGCCATAGATGACGTGGGTGAGGATTAGGCCATAGAGGCTGCCGTATAGGTGCAGTGCCTGCATCGTCTGGGTCAGGGGGATGAGGATGGCTTGGTAGGGGATAAACATCCCAAACAGTATCATCGGGAAGATGATGTCCGCGCCCCAAAACTTCCACTTTGCCAGCACGTAGCCGTTCAGCGAACCGAGCATCGCGGAGATGAGGGTGGCGGGGACGACTAGTTCGATGCTGTTGAGGAAATTACCAGCAAGACCAGTGATAGACTGCGATTCGCTGCCAAACCATGCGTCGCGGAAGCTGTCGAGGCTGATGTTCTGGGGCAGGTCCCACATATGGCTGAGGTTCACCTCGGTGAACGGCTTCAGGCTAGTGACCACGAGGATGTAGAGCGGCAGCATATAGAAGGCGGCGAACAACACCAGTAGCGCATAAACCAAGATGCGCGACCAGGGGAAGGGGCGGCGGCTGGCGACGTAGACGGCGGGTGGGTTGGTAGCAATCGCGTTCATTGCTTCACCTCGGTTCGGAAGTTATAGATTAGGTAGGGGATGATGAGGACACTGACCAGCACCAGCAGCACCATGGCAATCGCTGCGCCGGTGGAATAATCGCCACCCGCAATCGTGTCGAACATATTGAGCGCGGGTACGTCGGTGCCAAAGGCCGCGCCGTGCCCGCTCATCGCCACCACGAGGTCAAATATCTTGAGCGAGATA
>JBBSEE010000496.1:0-2957 GCA_038239995.1 Chloroflexia bacterium
GAGCGTGTTCCTCCCCTACAGCGTCAACCCGCTGCTCGGCGAACTGGTGATACAGGTTTCGCCTTCGCTGGCCGCGGCCACCACCGACTCCATCAATTATGTCACCGAGTACCCTTACGAAAGCACCGACCAGACGGTCAGCCGCTTCCTACCCCTCGTGGTGCTTGAGCAAGTCTACAACCAGCAGGGGCTGAAGACCCCCTACGCCGCGCAGATACCCGCCCTCGTGCAGCACGGCATCGCCCGCCTGCGCGACCTGCAACAGTCCGACGGCGGCTGGGCGTGGTGGGAACTCGGCCCCTCCGGTTGGTGGGAGACCGCCTACGTGGTACAGGGATTGACCGCGGCGCGTGACGCTGGCTACCCCGTGCCCGGCGATATGCTGCAACGCGGCATCCAAAGACTGCGCGGCTTCGTGGCCGAGAACCAGACCAGCAACATTGACGCAACCTACCACCTGAATATGCGAGCTTACACCGTCTACGTGCTGGCGAACGCGGTGGGCAACAACGACGGTGATGAGACCCTCACCAAGGAGGCCCGCGACCTCGTGAAACAGACCGCCCGCATCAGCAATCACGCCCGTGCATGGCTGGCGATGGGGCTAGCAAAGCTAGGGATGAGCAGCGAGGCCAAGCAGGTGCTGGATAGCCTCGTCGCCGCCGCCAAGCAGAGCAGCACTATCGCTCACTGGGAGGAGGGCCAACCCGACTACTGGAGCATGGGCACCGACAATCGCGCCACCGCCCTAGCGATTGACGCGCTCGTCACCCTCGACCCCAACGACCCCATCACCCCGAAGGCGGTGCGCTGGCTGATGAGCGCGGAGCGGGAGGGGCATTGGCTCAGTTCGCAGGAGACTGCCATCAGCCTCATCAGCCTTGCCCACTATATCGCCCAGAGCAAGGAACTCACCGCCGACTACTCGTGGCAAGTCAGCCTGTTCGACAAGACGGTGGGCGAGGGGGTGGCGAACACCGCGACCCTCACCCAGACCACCACCCTGCACGTGCCGGTCGCGGATATGCCGCAGAACAACATGGGCGACCTTGCGCTGGGCCGCAGCGGGGACAAGGGCAAGATGTACTACCAAATCAGCCTGCGTTACTACGTCCCCGGCGAGGGTATCAAGTCGCGCAGCGAGGGGCTGGCGATTGCCCGCAGCTACTACAAGATGAGCAACGGGGTGGCGGGCAATGAGCCAATCAAGGAGGTGAACGCGGGCGATTTGGTCAAGGTGCGCCTCACCATCGTGGTGCCCGAAACCTCATACTACGTGCTAGTCACTGACCCGCTGCCTGCCGGTCTGGAGGGGGTGAACGGCACCCTAAACACCACCTCGTTCACCGAGCGGTCGCCCAACCCCAGCGGTCTGCGCGAGGGCGATAGCAGCGGCTACTATCCTTGGTACTGGCGGTGGGGACCGTTCGACAATTCCGAGATGCGCGACGACCGCACCGTGCTGTTCGCCACCTACATGGGGCCGGGCACCTACGTCTACGAATACTTCGCCCGCGCGACCACCCCCGGCCAGTACATGAACCTGCCCGCCCACATCGAGCTATCTGCCTACCCCGACGTGTTCGGGCGCAGCGACGGCGGCCAGTTTACCGTCAAGTAAGTGCGTCAGATAAAAGATGAAAGGTTAAAGGCTAAAGAGGGAGGGGCAGCAGCATTGCCCCTCCCTCCCAACTTTGCAGGCCAGAAAGCGCAGGCGCGAGCTTGCGGGGGTCTGGGGGGTCCCCCCCCAGAGGTCGTCCTATACTAAGCCAGAATCTTTCATCTTTTATCTGACCGAATCGTGATTTTTCATCACCTCGATACGTCTATATAAGTGCAAGTATAAACCCCTCCCCACCGGGGGAGGCTGGGAGAGGGTACGAGAGTAGTGGTGCAAATTGGCGAACAAGCTACTGGGGAGCTAATGTCCACGCTGGCAGAGCCGAGCGACGAGCAGCTAATCCGCTATGCCCGCGCCGACCGGCAGGCCTTCACCGCTCTGTACCAACGCTACCTTGCGCCTGTGTATCACTACTGCTACCTGCGCTTGGGTCGCCGCGAGGCGGCAGAGGATGCCACCAGCGAGGTGTTCGTCAAGGCGTTGGCCGCGCTGGATGATTATCGTGGTGGGGCAGTGGCCGCATGGCTGTTCCGCATCGCCCACAACACCGTGATAGACGCTTACCGCCGCCGCCACCCTCAAGCCAGCATTGTCGAGGCCGCTACCCTAACCGACCCCACCCCTACCGCCGAGCAGCAGGCCGCCGACGCGGGGTTGGGCGATAAGCTACAAGCGGCGATTGACCGCCTACCCCCCGACCAGCGCAGCGTATTGGAGTTGCAGTTCAGCGGCTGGAGCGTGGTGCAAATCGCCGCCGCGTTGGGGCGCAGTGTCGGCGCGGTGCGGATGCTCCGCCTGCGGGCGATACAAAGGCTACGCGAATTGTTGGAACATGAACCTAGTTGGGAGCAAGACGATGAGCAACGATGAGACGCTGCAGGCCGAACTGCTGGAAGAATATTGCGCCACCTTGAGCGAGCAGCCAAGTAGCCCGCCGCCCCACGCGTTGGATGCAGGGCTAGCTACAATCGCTCAACAGGTACGAGCGCGGATGCAAACTCCATTGCCCAACCCCAGCTTCGCCGCCGCGCTGCAAGCCCAGCTAGAGCAAGCGGGGGTTAACGATGCGGCCATTGCCGAGGCCGCGCCCCTATTGCCGGTGCGCCCCCTCGCCCGTCCGCTACGGGCCGCGCAATGGGCTTTGGGTCGGGTCGCGACGGTCGCCCTAATTGCCCTGTTGCTGGTGGGTGCTGGCTACTATGCGGGCAGCCTCGCGGGGCGCACCCAACTACAAGCCGTCCCCACCCAGCCCGACGTGCGCGACGCACAAGAACTAATCCGCCGCGCCCAAGCCTTCTATAAGTCGGGGGTGATTACCAGCTATGCTCTAACCCGC
>JBBSEE010000497.1:0-2954 GCA_038239995.1 Chloroflexia bacterium
CCTCAGCACGCCCTCTCCAACATCCAATTCTGTAGTAATTCGTTCGGGGCGATGCTGGCGTTCGAGATAAAGGGTGCCGACCGCGCCCGCGTCTTCCGCTTCATCAACGCCCTCAAGCTGGCGATACCGGCCACCACACTAGGCGATGTCTACACCGAGGTCTCCTACCCGCCGATGTCCTCGCACCGCGAGTGGACAGCGGGCCAGCTACAGCGGGCGGGCATCACTGCTGGCACCATCCGCGTCTCCGCTGGCATCGAGCATATTGACGACATCCTCGCCGACTTCAAGCAAGCCCTAGAAGCGGGTGATGAGTGATGAATGTAGGGGTGTGATTTATCACGCCCTGCTAACGCGCAAGAACGCTTATCGTAACGAGCAACCTTGACGTAGGGGCGAATCGCATCCGCCCTATAATCCCAATCCAAAAATCGCATGAGGCATAGCATGACCCTGATACTGAGCAGCGAACTGCGGATGGCGATTGAATTGCATAGCGAACGCGCTTACCCCAACGAGTGCTGCGGCATCATGCTGGGCATCGCCGAGGGGGAGACGCGGCGGGTGATTGCCCTGCTGCCCCAAGCGAATCAGAGTGCCGCTGAGGAGCAATTCCACCGCTTCCTGATTACCCCAGAGATGATGCTGGCGGCGGAGCAGCAGGCGCAGGCCAACAAGCTGGACGTGCTAGGCTTCTACCACTCCCATCCAGAAGATGAGGCCCGCCCCTCCAACTTCGACCGCGAACACGCATGGCCGTGGTACTCCTACATCGTCACCCGCGTGCGTGACCGCCATTGTGACGGCATCGCCTCATGGCGGCTGCGCGACGACCGCTCCGCCTTCGATGAGGAGGCAATTACCGAGAATAAAGAGTAACGAGAAAAGATTAAAGAGAAAAGGCGATGTAGGGGTGGGCGGTGGCCCACCTATGTAACACACCACAATCTGCAATCTGCAATCTACTATCTACTATCTCTCCCCCGCGCCCTGCCCTGCGCGATGCGAGGAGCAAACCCATTCCACGAGGAGGATTACTCAATCACATGGCAACGGTAACTATTCCCACCCCGCTGCGCCAGTACGCGGGCCAGCAGCGCGAGGTGACGGTCGAGGGCAGCACGGTGGGCGAGGCCTTGGCGGCATTGACCGCCCAGTACCCCGACTTGCATCGTCACCTGTATAACGATAACGGCAGCTTGCGTAACTTCGTCAACGTCTACCTTAACGACGAGGACGTGCGCTATCTGAAGAAGGGCCGCACCCCCATCGCCGCGGGCGACACGATTAGCATCATCCCCGCGATTGCGGGCGGCAGCGACACGGCGGTGGATTGGCAGCAGGGTATCACCGCGCGGGCCGCCGACCTCAGCCTCAGCCACGACGAGATACTACGCTATAGCCGCCACCTGCTGGTGCCCGAAGTGGCAATGTCTGGGCAGAAGCGGCTGAAAGCGGCCAGCGTACTGCTAATAGGTGCGGGGGGGCTAGGTTCGCCCGCCGCCCTCTACCTTGCCGCCGCTGGCGTGGGGCGCATCGGCATCGTGGATTTCGATGTGGTGGACACCACTAACTTGCAACGCCAGATTATCCACAGCAGCGAAGGCGTAGGCAAGTCGAAACTCGCTTCCGCCAAGGCCCGCATCGAGGGGCTGAACCCCTACGTCACGGTCGAAACCTACGAGACGATGCTATCGTCGGCCAACGCGCTAGAGATATTCCGCGACTACGACATCATCGCCGACGGCACTGACAACTTCCCCACCCGCTATTTGGTCAACGATGCTTGCGTGCTGCTGGGCAAGCCCAACGTCTACGGCAGCATCTTCCGCTTCGAGGGTCAAGCCTCAGTGTTCTACGCCAATGAGGGGCCATGCTACCGCTGCCTCTACCCCGAACCGCCGCCCCCCGGTCTAGTGCCCAGCTGCGCCGAGGGTGGGGTGCTAGGGGTACTGCCCGGCACCATCGGGCTGATACAGGCAACCGAAACGGTCAAGATGATACTGGGGGTGGGCGAGTCGCTGGTCGGGCGGCTGCTGCTCTACGACGCACTCAGCATGAGCTTCCGTGAACTGAAGCTGCGTAAAGACCCCGACTGCCCTATCTGCGGCGCGAATCCCACCATTACAGAACTGATAGACTATGAAGCCTTCTGCGGCATCAACCCCCGCGAGGAGGAGGGGCTGACCGATGTGGACATTAGTGCGTTCGACTTGCAGGAGCGGCTGGAGCGTGGCGACAACCTTGTGCTGCTCGATGTGCGTGAACCGCACGAGTGGGAGATTGCCCACCTCGAAGGCGCGACCCTCATCCCCCCTAGCCAGATACCGGAGCGCGTCCACGAACTCAGCACCGCCGATGAAATCGTGCTGTACTGCAAGACCGGAGTCCGCAGTGCCCGCGCCGTGCAGCAGCTACAGATGCTCGGCTTCCGCAAGCTACACAATCTGCGCGGCGGCATCACCGCATGGGCGCAGTACGTTGACCCCACCATGCCACAGTATTGATTGCCGATTGTAGATTGCAGATTGCAGAATATGGGCGCATCTATCGGGATGCGCCCCTGCTCATGCTCATGCTCAAACCGCCCGAGGCCGCGCCTCAACACCGAACGCAACTTCCAACCGCGACGCAGGGGCGGGTTGCACTCGCCCGCTTGCCACGTACTTACGTTCATCGTGACTACGGACCAGCCAGTAGATTAGGTTCAGCGGAGCAGCGGAAAAGCGGACGGCTTTTACCTAATCCAAAATCTAAAATCGTGGGACGTAGTGGTGGAGTTAACTAACCAAATCGCCACGCATCAACGCTGTCCGTTTGTCCGCTTTTAAGTCCGCTGGCTGTCTTTATTCAGCAAGTGGGACGTAGTGGCGGGTTACACTCGCCCGCTTGCCACGCATTTACGTTCGTCGTAAGCCATGCACGTTGACCCATCACCAAAATCTAAAATCCAA
>JBBSEE010000498.1:0-2954 GCA_038239995.1 Chloroflexia bacterium
TATAGACCCGCTCACTCGCTGGATTTGCGTTATCCCCGGCAGAATCGAAGGTTCGGAACTGAATACGACCAACGCCGCGGCGGCCTGTTCGCAGCAATATGGAGTGGCCGCGGAGGGCTACCTCGAAGGTGGCACATGGCGATGTCGTCGCCGTTAGCGGTTACAATTTGGCTTATGTCAACGTTATATGATATAATGAGCGCGTCATCGTTGCCCCCGCTCGGTAACTCTATCCCCGTGATGAGGAGAGCAATTTTGCCCAAAAGCCGCTCGTTTATCGGAGCAAGCGCACTGGTATGCGCCCTACTGCTGGTGTTCAGCCCCGCTGCCCACGCCGCCCAAGTCATCGAGGCCAGCCAGACCGTGCCAGTCGGTGGCGCGGCCAGCTTCAGCGTGGTCGGTTTCAGCCTATCCAGTCACCTCAGCCCCCCCGCTGCCCTGCACATCGTTGCCAACAACAGCACGATTGCCAACGCCCAGACTTTCCGCAACGTCATCTATTATGCGCTTAGTTGGGATGTGATGAGCAGCCAGCCCGCGCAGGTACAGGCCGCCCTCTGGTACATCGCCGAGGGCAATTGGACGGGGGCGCACGATACCGCCCAGCGGCTAGTGGATGCCGCCCGTGCCCCCACCACCCCCGCCACCAACGCGCCGGGCTACAGCCTACTGTTCGCGCTCAATAGCGGCAAGGCCACCGCCACTGCCAGCTTCAGTGGTAGCAGCGGTAGCATCCAAGTGACCAACAAGCAGGACACCCCGATTATCGTCTACGTGCCTTATGGCACTATCCTCGCTGGGCCGGACAATCTGCCTGCCTACATCGTCTATTCGCTGGACAGTAGTCCCGCCCCCGCTACCCTAGTGGCTAGCACCCCTACCCTACCTGCTGGTCAGCCCACCGGCGGGGTCAGCCCTAACGCAACCGCCCTGCCCACCGCCGCGCCAACCCACGCTG
Organism: Chloroflexia bacterium; assembly: GCA_038239995.1. Lineage (GTDB taxonomy): Bacteria > Chloroflexota > Chloroflexia > QHBQ01 > QHBQ01 > QHBQ01. The sequence continues at coordinate 959 of JBBSEE010000498.1, forward strand.
GCAATGCGGGCCTGAGTGGCAGCGGCACGGCTACGTCTACTCCGATGCCCGCCACCGACACGCCGCTACCGACGAATACGCCCCTGCCGCCGACCGCCACCCCCATCCCCCCGACGGTCACGCCGCTGCCACCGACCCCGACCGCCGCGATACCCGCCAGCAATCTGCCCGCGGCAACCAACACCGCTGCGCCTACGATTGCGCCCACCGCGCTGCCCGCCAACCCAACCAGCCAACCGTTGAAGCAGGCGGCCACCAACGATAGCGGCGGCACCAAGCTGAACCCCGCCGCCTTGCCCACTGCGGTGGAGACCGATGTGTTCCCCACCCCGCAAGATACCGGCGAGATACTGCCCACCCCCGGCCAAACGGTTTATCCTACCAATAGCCCGGCAGTCAAAGGCCTCGCCACCCTCACCCCCAGCCCCACCCTGTTCAGCCAGCCCGGCGTGGTGCCGACGGCGACTTCGATATTTGTGCCCACCGCCACCCTGTCCACCTCCAACCCAGCCACGCCCGCGACGGGCACGGGTACGGGTGGGACTGGTACGGGCACGCAGCCCAAGCCGACCACTGCCCCCGCCGCCTCCAAGCCAACCGCCACCCTGCCTAGCCTCGTAGAGCAGCCACCCCTCGAACCGACCCCGCAGGTGTTCGACCCCAACGCGGGGGGTGGTAACGTCGGTAATAGCGGCGGGAGCAGCGGCACCCCCCCCAACACCGCGCCTAACACCGGCGAACAGAGCAACCTGCCCCTCTACCTGCTGATTGGCGGCATCGTCGCGATTATCATCGGGGTGGTGGTGATGCGGATGAGCAATCAGGCCAAGAAGTAGGGCGCAATTGGGCGCGGGTAAATGCACCTCTTACGGTTGGGGGCGTGAACGGACACGCCCCCTGTTTATGCCAAGCGCAATCTGAGGTCCACACGTGGCTAGCGACCCACCAGCAGAATCCTCGGCCTCCGACATCTGGGCGGCGATTAGTCGCGCCCAAGCCAGTAGCCCCGCCGCGCCCAACCTCACCGCGACTATCAGCCATGCCCTTGCCGCCGAAGCTGCGTCTACCCCCGCCCTCTACGCGCAACTGAGCGAACGCTTGCGCCCTAGCCAGCAACGCCCCCGTCGTATCGCCGACTTCACCCTCGACCACTATGAGGCGGAGAGCGCGGCGGGCGAAAGCTATTGGGTGCTGAAGAACAACGCTGCCGCCACCTACCTGCGCCTCAGCGACGAACAGGTCTACCTCTGGGCCTTGCTCGATGGCGACCATACTATCCGCGACCTGAACATGGCCTACTTGCAGCAGTACGGCAAGGTCGCCCCCACGCTGATTGCCCAAATGCTGGATATGCTGGATGACGCGGGCTACCTCGTTGGCAGCGGGGTGAACCTCTACGAACAGGTGGGGGTGGGCCTCCGCAAGAGTCGGATGAGCGGCAATCTAGCTCTGCGGCTGCTGGCCGCGCTAGGAGGGGTAGGTAAGGGTCAATTTATCGTCCGCCACCTCGATGCTCGTCTCACCACCCTCGCCCGCTGGCTCTGCCCCCTCCTCTTTCACCCCCTCGCGCTGGCCGCCTATCTGGTCATCAGCGTGGTGGGGGTCGCCCTGTTCCTCATCTACCTGTTCAGCGACACCTATCGCGAGGTTGCGGCGGCCACCGTCTCGCTACAGGGTTGGGCGATGCTGCTGCTCTATATCGCCTATTTCGTCAGCATCTTCGTCCACGAACTGGCCCACGCGCTGGCCTGCAAGCAATATGGCCGGGAGGTGCGACACGGCGGGCTGCTGCTCTACTACGGTCTGCCCGCCTTCTTCGTGGATACCGACGATATGTGGCTGGCGGGTCGGCGGGAGCGGGTGATGGTAAGCTGGGCGGGGCCGCTGGCAACGTTGGCGGTCGGCTCCCTGTGCATCATCGGCATCTACTTCGCCCCCGCGCATGGGCTGGGCGGCGGCACGCTGGTCGGGTTGCTCTACGCGCTGGCGGTGATGA
>JBBSEE010000499.1:0-2953 GCA_038239995.1 Chloroflexia bacterium
ATTGATGAAGCCCCCAGCGGGGGGTTTGGGGTGGAAGGGTGACTTACCTTTGGGCTGATGGGCAAGGTAATTCCACACCAAACGCCCGTCGGCCACACAGTAGGTCAGCATCTCTCCCCCAAACCCCCGCTGGGGGCTTATAAAGAGGGGGAGCGGCATTCTCTCCCCCAAACCCCCGCTGGGGGCTTATAAAAGGGGGGGCGGCATCTCTCCCCCAAACCCCCGCTGGGGGCTTATAAAGAGGCGGGGCGGCAAATCTCTCCCCCCAACCCCCGCTGGGGGCTTTAGAAGGGGGGCGGGGCGGCAATGCGTACTGGGGGATGTAATGACAACATCCGTGCAGGTGGAGGATGAAGCGAAGACGGATAGCGATGCGGCGATTGTGTTCGAGGATGTGGTCAAGGTATTCCCCGCCAACCCTATCCCCGCGGTCAATCATGTGAGCCTGACGGTACGGCGCGGCCACCTTGTGGTGCTGCTCGGCCCTAGCGGTTGCGGCAAGACCACGCTGATGAAGATGGTCAATCGCCTGTATGAGTTGACCTCTGGCTATATCTACATTGACGGCACCCGCATCTACGACCTCGAACTGAACGATTTGCGGCGGCGCATCGGCTACGTGATACAGAACGTGGGGCTGTTCCCCCACATGAGCGTGGAGCGCAACATCGCGGTGGTGCCCAACCTGCTGGGCTGGGACAAGGGGCGGATTGATGCGCGGATTGACGAACTGCTCACCCTTGTCGGCCTACCGCCCGCTGAGTACCGCAAGCGTTACCCCCGCCAGCTATCGGGGGGGCAGCAGCAGCGGGTGGGCATCGCGCGGGCGATGGCTGCCGACCCCTCTACCTTGTTGATGGACGAGCCGTTCGCCGCGATTGACAACATCACGCGCACGCGGCTGCAAGACGAACTGATTCGCATCCAGCACACGGTGCGGAAGACGATATTGTTCGTCACCCACGATGTCGAGGAGGCCTTGCGCCTTGCCGACGAGATCGTGATTATGCAGAACGGGGCGGTGCTGCAATACGATACCCCCCTGAACATCCTCACCCACCCGGCCAACCAATTCGTCAGCCAGCTAGTGGGGGCGGACGATGTGCTGCGCCGCCTCAGCCTGCTGTCGGTGGCCCAAGCGATGCAGCCTGCCCCGGCGGCGATGGTCGCGGGGGCAGTCAGCGTGGGGTTGGGGGACGATTTGCGTCATGCCCTCGGCCTGCTGCTGGCGAACGGTGGCGACGTGCTGCCAGTGGTGGATGAGGGGGGGGCGGTGCGCGGCCAGATTACCCTTGCCACCCTACGCCACCTCACCAGTATGGGCCAGCAACCGACGGGGGTGGGGCAATGACCTACATCTACACCCACTTCGGGGCGGTGCTGGGGCGGCTGTTCGAGCATCTGCAACTGGCGGGCTATTCGCTGCTGCTCGCCGCGCTGATTGGCGTGCCGCTCGGCCTGCTGATTAGTCGGGTCAAGTTCCTGTCCGGCCCGATATTGACGGTGCTAGGCATCATCTACACCATGCCCAGCCTTGCCCTGTTTGCCATGCTGGTCCCCTTCCTCGGCATCGGGCCAACCCCGGCGATTACCGTGCTGGTGGCCTACTCGCAACTCAGCCTCGTGCGGAACGTGGCGGTCGGCTTCAATGGGATTGACGCATCGATCTTGGAGGCGGCGCGGGGGATGGGGATGAGCGGCTGGCAGCGGTTCTCGCGGGTGGAGTTGCCGCTCGCCCTGCCGGTGATTATCGCCGGGCTACGTATCGCCGCGCTGCTAGTGATTGGCATCGCCACGATTGCGGCGTGGATTGCCGCGGGTGGCTTGGGCAACCTGCTGCTCGATGGGGTCAACTCGCGCAACAACGACATGATACTGGCGGGGGCGATTATGATTGCCCTGCTCTCGGTCAGCGTGGACCTGCTGTTTCGCGGGCTGGAGTGGCTGTTCACCCCACGCGGGGTGGCCCGCCCCGTCGGCTCGGTCATCGAGGAGGAGCTAGCCGCGCAGGATGCGGTGGTGGGCTAGGGCGGGGACGGCAAATCGCCCGCCGCGCGGAAAAATGGGCAGGGCGGTGCGTAGGGGCGGCGCAGGAATCGCGGTTTTGCCGGACGGCTGCTACAACGCCTCTGTCAGCCCGCTGTTGTCGGGGTGGCGGCAAACGCCTCGGCTAGCGCGGTCAAAGCGACCAACAACCCATCCGCCACGCTCAAGTCCGCGCCCGACTTCTAAGGGCATTGAAACGAAATGTCCACTCCATTGAAATCTGCTTGCATAACGTACCGTTGCAAACCCCGCCCGACTTCTAAGGGCATTGAAACTGGTTGAGGGCAGCGCCGTATTAGTCGGCGGCACTTTCGGTTGCAAACCCCGCCCGACTTCTAAGGGCAGTGGGTTAGAATCGCGGAAAACGCGGAATCGCGCGGAAAACGCGGAAGGGCAAACAGTTAGGCGGGGTTATAGCTCACTCACCCGACGGAAGAAGACACGGAACACGCGGAAAAAGGCCGATGCTAAGTCAGCACCGGCCTTGTTTATGCTCAAATTATGCAATCAGGTGGATTGGGTTACGCTCTTCCGCGCTCTTCCGCGCGATTCCGCGCCTTCCGCGATTCAAATAGCGGGGGATGACCAGCCAGCGGATAGGAGGATGATGGCAAGGTGGCGGGTATGGCGTAGGGGCGGGTTGCACTCGCCCTGTCCCAGCACCGCAACGCTCATCGGCGCAGGATAAATCGCCCAGCGACCACGCCGTCCGCTGGTCCGCTTTCGAGTCCGCTGGCTGGCTTTCGATGGGCGGGGATGCGCTTCACCATTCTCCCTCACCAACCTCTCCCGCTGGGAGAGGCTTTAGGTTGATGCGCTTCAGCATTCTCCCTCACCAAACCTACCCACAGGGAACCCCACAAGGGGGTTTCCCGCTGGGAGAGGCTTTAGGTTGATGCGCTTCAGC
>JBBSEE010000500.1:0-2946 GCA_038239995.1 Chloroflexia bacterium
CGTAGCCAAGTGGTAAGGCAAGTGGCTCGCAAAGTCACTACCCGGGCGGTTCGATTCCCCCCGTCGCCTCCTTCGACCCTGCAACAACCTACGAGGGCGCAGCCGACGCGCCCTTGTTTTATCGTGTCACCCCGACCGCAACCGTCCGCAACCGTAAAGGAGCGCAACCCCCTTATGACCGTGAACCAAGATAACCTGATTAGCACCTTTGTCCAACTGGTCAGCATTGACAGCCCCTCTGGGCAAGAGGGCAAGGTGGCGCAGTATGCGATTGGCCGCTTGCAGCAACTCGGCTTCGAGGCCCATACCGATGCGGCGGGCAGCGTGGTCGCCCACCTCGCGGGCAAGGGCCGCCTCGCCACCGCCGAGTCGCTGATGTTCAACGCGCATATGGACTCGGTCAGCCCCTGCCTCGGCATCAAGCCGCAAGTGGACGGCGACATCATCCGCTCGGACGGCACCACCATATTGGGCGGTGATGACCGCGCGGGCATGGCCGCGATACTGGAAGCCCTCACCCACGCGGCGCAGGGCGACCATCTGCCGCTGGAGGTTGTCTTCACCGTGCAGGAGGAGACCCACCTCGGCGGGGCGTTGGCCCTCGACTACAGCAAGGTGCAATCCAAGTACGTGGTGACGATGGACTCGCATGGGCCATTCGGTTCGTTGGCCTCCGCCGCCCCCTTCTTCAACACCTTCGAGGCCACCATCCACGGGGTGGCTGCCCACGCCGGGGTCGCCCCAGAAGAGGGCATCAGCGCGGTGATTGCCGCCGCCGACGCAATTATGAATATGCCGCTAGGCCGCATTGACGAGGAGACCACCGCGAACATGATTATCCTCAGCGGCGGGGTGGCGACCAACATCATCCCCGACGAGTGCAAACTAAGGGGCGAGGCCCGCAGTCTAGTGGAGAGCAAGCTAGAAGCCCAGAGCGAGAAGATGCGCGGGGCGGTGCTGCAAGCCTGCAACCGGCGCGGTATCCATGCCGACATCACCATCACCCGCGAGTTCGGCGGCTACAAGCTGGACGAGTCCGACCCCATGGTGGCGCGTATCGCTAAGGTGATGCGGGCAATGGGCAGCGAACCGATCATGGAGCGCAGCGGCGGGGCCAGCGATGTGAATATCTTTCGCACGCACGGCTTGTTGGCGGTGGATGTCAGCCCCGGCACCTACGATATACACACCACCCACGAGTACCTGAAAATCAGCGATATGCTGCGGGCCAGCGAACTCTGCCTGCGGCTGATGCAAGGCGAAGGACTGGCCTAGAGTCCCAGCGAGGTGTAAGATGAGCAACCACAACCCAGCTAAGGTTGTAACTATCCACCTAGACGATGAGCAGAGTGCCATGCTCGACCAAGCACGGGGCACGATTGATGCCGAGTCGTTCGTGCGCGAGGGGGCAATGCAGTATGCCCGCATCCTGCTGCGAGTGCAGCAAGAGCTACCCCCCAGCCGGTCAGCCTTCAGCGACCACGAGCCGACCCCGGAGGAGCTAGTCAGGCTGGCTGATGAGGCGGAGTTGAACTCCGTATCGCTAGAGCAGGCCATAGAGGAAGTGCAGGAACACCTTGCGATGTTGCGAGTTGCATCATGAAAGTACGGATCGGGCGGCTTGCGCTAGATTACATTAAGAATGAAGCCAGCTATTATAAGACCTATGTTGATTACGAGACAGCGGAGAAAGTAGCTAACCGACTGCTCAAGTCCCTGCTGAAAGCAGGCGAACTACGTGGCAGTTGGCTTGATGACCTGCCGCGAACTTATCGGCGGATGCAGATCAAAGGGTATCATCTGTACTATCGGGTTAATCGGCAGCAAGAGTATGCGCTTATTTTCTTGATAAAAGGCGACCGCCAATTGCCGCCCAAGCCGAGCGCGATAGTATCAGCCTAAACTAGCAGTAGACCGGGGGGTGATGCCAAAGCGTTACCCCTTTCGTTATCATCCAATTAGTTGTGCAGATAGCGCGTTTCGGGTAGGGGCGCAGATTTATCGCGCCCATCTGTTTTACATGGTACCTTAGCGAATGGGTATGACAAGGAGCGAATTATGCCCCAGCCAGAGGATTTTCAGTCGCCCGAACAGGTGATGAGCAGCACTCTGGGGTTTAGCGGCAAGCTGCTGAAGTTGGAGGTGCGGAAGATACGCACCCGCAGCGGGCGAGAGACGGTGCGCGAGATTGTGCAGCACCCCGGCGCGGTGGCGATGGTAGTGGCCGACGCGGCGGGCAACGTGCTGCTCATCCGTCAATGGCGTAGCGCAGCAGGCCGCTGGCTGTACGAGATACCGGCGGGCACCCGCGAGCCGGATGAGAGTGCCGAGCTTTGTGCCGCCCGCGAGGTGGAGGAGGAGACTAGCTTCCGCCCCGCGCTGGTGCAGCGCATCGGCGGCTTCTACCTTGCCCCCGGCTACTCCACTGAGTACATTGACCTCTACCTTGCCACCGACCTGACCGAGGGCGACCTCACCGCCGAGGATGATGAGAACATCGAACTGATGCCGATGACCCTTGACGCGGCGGTCGAACTCATCGTCGCTGGCGAAATCGAGGATGCCAAGACTATCGCCGGGCTGCTGCTGTACAAACAGCTTCGGGGGTTAGGGATGAGGTTTGAGGTTATGAAGCGGATACTGGCGAGGCATAAGCGCACCATCATGCGGGGCGGGGCGGCTCTGCTGCTACTCGCGGCGATGAGCTTCGGGTTGGGGTGGGCAGGACGGGCCGCATCCAACCACTACACCACTGCCCTGTTCCACGACCAGCGCGGCGAGTACACGCAGGCGATTGCCGACTACAGCGCGGCGATTGCCAACCTCCCTGACCTTTACGCCTACGAGGCCCGCGCCCGTGACTACCAGCTAATCGGCAGCGACGAGCTTGCCCTAGCCGACTATCAGCTAATCACCAACTTCTACCCCAACCAAGCCGCCACCATC
>JBBSEE010000501.1:0-2943 GCA_038239995.1 Chloroflexia bacterium
CTGACCGTCTCGCCATCGTGCTGCTACTCGCGCATCTTGCGTTGTGGCTGTGTAGTTGGCTGGCGGGGCTGGCCTTTAGGCGGGTGGGGTTGATGGTCAGCCCCGCGCTGTGGCGCACCCTCGCGCTCATCTTTGTCGCTGGTTTCTTGCTTAAGGGGGGCGGGCTGTTCCACCCCTACAGCTTGGTGGTGGACGAGCAGTTCCACCTCGCCCGTATCTTGCAGGTGGCGCATGGCGACTTCTGGCAGTTCTACTTCTCGCCCGACCTCGCCCTGTCGGTGATGCCGGAGGGCGACTGGAAGACGCGGGCGGTGATACCCTACTCGCCGTTCTTCTACATGGTCTCCGCGGGCCTCGCCCAACTACCCTTTGCCCTTGACCTATCGCTATACGCCATTGCCGCGCTGCTCGATGCCTGTCGCGTCTATCTACTCGCCTTCATCACCTTGCGCTTCGGTTGGAGTGAGCGAGCCGCGTGGCTGGCCGCGCTGGTGGCGACCTTCACCCCCGCTAGCTTCCTGCTACAACAGTGGGGCAATTGGCCCACCGCCCTGAGTATCTGGTTCACCCTCCTGTTCACCGCTCTGCTGGTGGGCTGCTGGCCGAGGCTAGACCGCCGCGCCCTTGTGTGGCTGACCCTATTGCTGGCCGTCACCTTCATCAGCTACACGGTAACAGCGGTAATGCTGGGTGTTACCCTTGCCGCTTTCATCGTGCTGGGTTGGCTGATGAAGCGGGGTCGGACGATGAGCGCGGCGAGGCTGGGGATGGTGGCGGGCAGTTCGACGCGGGCAGAGGTGGGCGCAGCAGCGGGGGACGCAGTAGGGCATCGCCGCGCTAACCCCTACCTGAAGCTGCTGGGCATCACCTTCGCGGCGACCCTGCTGGCGACGCTGGCTTTCTACGGTCAATATCTCGTCATCCTCGTGCGCGACACGATTCCGAATATGCTGAATACCGTGGGCAGCAGCGGCACACTCAAGCCGGTGGCGCAGACGTGGCCTGACTACCTCGGCGCGGTGGCGGGCACGTTGGGGTAATACCATCTTTGGGGGATATATATACTGGGGCTGGCCGGTCTAGTCTGGCTATTGGTGAGCAAAACTGCATCTGTAGGGGCGCAATTCATGGCTTCCGCCCCGACTGATGAGCTAGGCCCCACATCTACCCCCATCGCGCCTACCACCGCCCGCGCCCTGCTGCTTGCCTTCGTACTGACCGGCTTGCTGTTCGCCTTCGCCAACTACTATCTGGACATGGCGATGAAGCAATATTGGTGGGCCTTGTCCGTGCTGGCTCTCGCCGCTGGTTGGCTGCTCGATGCGCTATGGCGGCGGTTGGGTGAACGGACGGGTCGCATATGGGTGGGGCTGATATTGCTCTACTTCGCGGCGGACAGCATCTGGCTGTGGTTGTATCGGCTACTGCTGCACAACAGGTAGTGAGGGTAGAAGGTAGAAGGTATAATCAAGAATGGGGTTATGCTGCTAGGGAGGGCGGATGCGATTCGCCCCTACACCAACAGGTATAAATCCCAACGAACTGTACAACTCCGACCAAAATCTAAAATCTAAAATCTAAAATCCCCCTCACCGCCCTTTTTCCATGCACTCCACGCTGCAAAAGTTCTTCTTATTGATTAGCCCCGAAGTTTCTACATCGTTGGCGCAGACCGATTTGCCGCATTGACGGCACTGGATGAGGGTTTCCGGCGGGTAGAGCTTGCCGCACACGGTGCAGAAGCCGCGAGCTGGCAGGTTGGTTTCGCGTATCAGGAAGCTGGGTCGCCCCCGATACTGCCCCATGCGGCTGCCCTCGTACACGCTGAGGCTGTAGCGATTGCCCCGCAGCAGCACGTTGGCTTGCCACAAGGCGGCGTAGATCGGCAACGCGAGGGTGAAGTTGAAGTCTTCGGGGCGGGGGCCGACCTGCTGGGTCATGTTCAGGCTGGTATACTCCACCAGTTGCTCGTTCGCCATCGCCAGTTCGCGGCGGGCACGGCGTTGCAAATCGGCCTCATCGTAGCCGTAGGTGGGCGGCGGAGGCAAAGGGCCATAACCGGCGGGTAGGCGGCTCATGTCCAGTTGCTGGATAATCTCCAGCGGCGGGGCCGTGACCATCCCTTCGCCGGGGGTGCTGAGGACGTTGATACCCTTCCATTCGGGCAGCCATAGGTCGGCGAGGGGGGCATCGAGGGCGGTGCCGGTCGTTCCGTCCATCAGCAGCGCACCCTGCTTGCGTAGCCAACGATTGGCGGTGGGCACCACGGTATCGAGGTTGTAGACCATGAGGTAGAGGGGCAGCAGGTTGAGCGACTGGATATAGACATCGAGCGGCTCGGTGAGGGGCAGAAACTGGATGATGCCGCGCAGGTAGAGGGTGAGCGAGTTGCGTATCTCATCGTTGCTGCTGAAGCGGAAGGCATAGTTGGCTTGCAGCGGGCCAGCGGTGGGGTTGAGCCGCTCTAGCAGCCCGCCACCAGTGCGCCCGGTGTTGGTCAAGCGGTCGAGGCGGGGGCCGGAGTAGCTGCCTGCGTTTGGGTTGGGCGCGGGGCCGCCAGTAGGTGGGATAGGCACGGCACGATTGAGCAGCGACGAGCCATTCACGGCGGGCGACTGGCGCATCTGCGCGTCGGACATGGACATAAGCTGGGCGGGGGTGGGTGGCGGCGGGGCGGCGAGGATATTCGTAAGGGTGGAGCGCACCTCGGCGGCGGTGGGGCGGTCAGCGGGGTTGAGCGACAGCATTCGCATCACCAGTTGTTCAGTGGCGGGGGTGAGGTCGGGGCGGAGTTGGCGCAGGGGCAAGAAATGGGTCAACCGCCGCACGATGTCGAGGTTGAGTTCCGCGTAGTCGTTGAAGGGGTCGCGGGGGTCGCGGCCAGAGAACAGGTGGTGCATGGTCGCGCCGAGGGCGTACACGTCGCTAGCGGGTTCGGCCCGC
>JBBSEE010000502.1:0-2940 GCA_038239995.1 Chloroflexia bacterium
AACCTCAAACCTCAAACCTCAAACCTCAGTAGTAGCCTTCTTCGCCTGCTTCTTCGCCTTGTACTCCGCTTGCTCGGCGGCGAGGGCCACGCCGGTGCGGTTCGCTAGCTCCTGCACCTCGTCTAGCGCATCCGCCTTGCGGCCAATCAGGGCACGTAGCACGGCAAGGTTCTCGCGGTCTTCAATCCCCTCCTCACCCTTGTTCGTTTCCAATATCATGGGGCGGTCGGCGAAGCGGGGGTCGTTGACCAGCAGGTGGAAGAAGCCGAGGCCGAGGTAGCCCTGCCCGATGTGCGCGTGGCGGTCGATCCGATTGCCCACATCCTTCAGCGAATCGTTGAGGTGGAAAGCCCGCAGCTTGTCCCGCCCAATCAGACGGTCGAACTCGGCCATGGTCGCTTCATACGCCTCGGCGGTACGCATATCGTAGCCCGCGGCGAACACGTGACAGGTGTCGAAGCAGATGCCCACCCGCTCCGGCTCGTCCAGCATCTCCAACAGTCGCGCCATCTCGTCGAAGCGATAGCACAAGCTGCTGCCCTGCCCGGCAGTGGTCTCGAACAGTATCATGGTCGCGGGCGAACCGTCGGGGCGGGTGGCGGGCCGCTCCCGCTGGATTTCGTTCACCGCCTGCGCGATGCGGCGCACCCCTGCTTCCGCCCCCGCCCCCACGTGCGCCCCCGCATGGGTGACAAGGTACTCGATGCCCAGCGCATCGGTGCGCTCTAGCTCGTCGCGGAAAGTGTCGCGCGAACGCTGCCACACGTCCTCGGCCATAGTGCCTAGATTGATGAGGTAGGAGTCGTGGGCCAGCACCGGGGTGATGGTGCAGCCCCCCCGCGCGGTGCAGAAGCTGCTGATGTCCGCCTCCAGCAGCGGCTTGGCGGCCCACTGGCTGGCGTTCTTGGTGAAGACCTGAATGGTATCGCAGCCGGTCTGCACCCCGCGCCCGAACGCTTGGTGCAACCCCCCCGCGATGCTCATGTGTGCGCCTAGTGGCATATCGTTTCGCTCCTTGTCCTGACTGAAGGTTTGAGGTTTGAGGTTTGAGTTGTGAACTTTGTAGAGTTGCTAGGTAATCGCATTCGTTTATTCGTTGTTACGCATCCGTTGGCTCACCGACTGGCGGTTCGGTTGGCTCATCGGCTGGCTGCTCCCTTGGGGGTGGGGGCGGTTCAGGGATGAAGCGGGCCAGCAGGTAGGCGACCTCTGCCCCAGCGGTCATGCCGAGGAAGAAGGCTAGCCAGAAGATGACCGCGCCGCTCCAGCCGGTCAGGTTGGGGATGGCCTGCTCTAGGTATATGGTCAGCCCGCCGCCCACCAGCGCGGTCAAGCCTATCTGTGCGAAGAACCTCATCCTCGGCCCCCCCCCTCTGCGCCCCAGTATACAACGAAGTGGCGGGGGTGACAAACCAACTCTTGACATTTGGCCCAGATTGGGTTAATATTCAAGTCGGGATTTATACATAACCGCAGGCGCACCCGTCGGAGCCGACAGTCGCCGCGCGATACTGGAGAGGACAAGGGAAACACGATGAGCAGGATGAGCAACGACCCGCGCGATAGCAACGCGGAGGCCCGCGTCGCCACTTTGGACGAGGTGGGCGGCCACGGGCTGGGGCTAGAGGAGACTTTGGGGGAGCTAGGCGATGGGCTGACCCGCAACATCAAGCGGGCGGGCCGCGCGGTGGGCGCAGTAACCGGCTCACGCACGCGGCGGGCCACTGCCGCGATTCGCGAGAACGCCATGGACAGGAGGGTGAAGGACTTGAAGCCCTACCTCGCCGCGGTCGCCGATGCCACCCGCCTCAGCATCTTGCAGGAATTGGCCCAGCACGGCGAACTGCCGGTGCATGACATCTCCGAGGCATTGGCCCTCAGCCAGCCACTCACCTCGTGGCACCTGCTTATCCTCAAGCGGGCGCGGCTGGTGAAGACCCGCAAGGAGGGCCGTCAGGTGCTGTATAGCCTCGACCGCGACCACTTGATTGACTATCAAGCCAAGTTCGCGGCTCTGATTGCCCTGTAATCGCTGGAAACGTAGCTCCTCCCCTACCACAAGGGGAGGTTGGTAGGGGGCGTGGCCTCCAGAGAAAGGAAGTATTCACCGTTGAGCAACAAGAAGATTCGGGTAGGTATCATCGGCGTGGGCAACTGCGCTTCATCGCTGGTGCAAGGAGTTCACTTCTATCGCAACGCCCCAGACACCGAGCGTATCCCCGGCATCATGCACACGCGGCTGGGTGGCTATCACATCAGCGACATCGAGTTCAGCGCGGCGATTGACATTGACACCAACAAGGTGGGCAAGGACCTCGGCGAGGCCATCTACGCCAAGCCAAACAACACCTACCGCTTCGCCGATGTGCCCTCCCTCGGCGTGGAAGTGGTGCGTGGCATGACCCACGACGGGCTGGGCCGCTATCTCAGCGAAATCATCACCAAGGCCCCCGGCCCCACCGCCGACATCGTGCGTATCCTGAAGGAGACCGGCACGCAGGTGGTCATCAACTACCTCCCCGTCGGCAGCGAAATGGCGACCAAGTGGTACGTGGAGCAGGTGCTGGAAGCGGGTTGCGCCTTCATCAACTGCATCCCAGTATTCATTGGCCGCGAACCCTATTGGCAGCGGCGTTTCCGCGAGAAGGGTCTGCCCATCATCGGCGACGACATCAAGAGCCAAGTGGGGGCGACCATCACCCACCGCGTGCTGACCCGCCTGTTTGAGGACCGGGGCGTGCGCCTCGACCGCACCTACCAGCTTAACTTCGGTGGCAACACCGACTTCTACAATATGCTAGAGCGCGACCGGCTGGAGAGCAAGAAGATTAGCAAGACTAACGCTGTCACCTCGCAGCTTGACCACGAGATGGATGAACACGACATCCACGTCGGCCCCAGCGACTATGTGCCATGGCTGGACGACCGCAAGTGGTGCTA
>JBBSEE010000503.1:0-2935 GCA_038239995.1 Chloroflexia bacterium
AGCTTGTCGTCGGGATACTCGTTGGTGCCGAGGTAGTAGGTAGTGCCGTCAATCACCACCTCCTCGTCCATCTTCGCCAGCATCACCACCCGCTCCACCGGCGGGTTCAGACTAGCGACCAGCAGGCCGTGATAGCGGCGGGTGTTGGCCCCGATAATCGTGCCGCTGGCGTAGCCGCCGATGCCGTTAGTGACCAGCCACTCGCGGCGTATCCCCTCGTCGAGGTTGGCAATCAGTTCGCGCTCTATGTTTATCATCGTCGCACCCTCGCTTTTTCGCCATATTACCCGTAGGGGCGCAGATTTATCGCGCCCGTCCGCTTCACCTAATCCAATAGCAACGCGCCGAAATATTCCAATGGCCCATATTCCTTGAAGCCGAAGGCGCGGTAGAGCCGCTGCGCGGTCCAGTTGCCCACCCGCACCCCTAGCCCGATGTTCAGGTAGCCCGCCGCCTGGGCCGCGTTCAGCGTGGCGGTGAGCATCGCCTTGCCCAGCCCCCGCCCCCTCCACGAAGGTGCGACCGATATATCCGCTACCCACGCCAGCTTGGGCAAATCGTCGTCGCCCTCGTTGACGGTGAATACCTCGCCGACCAACTGCCCTGCGGCATCCTCAGCCAGATAGGAGCAACCCGCTGCCATGACCCCCGCCCCCATCAGGTTGTGAACCTCGCGCTGCGGTTGGGCCAAATCGTAGACCGTCGCCCACTCGATGGTGTGCTGGTAGTTGCGCTGCATCAACTCGGCCACCGCGCCAGCATCTGCGCTGGTGGGCGGGCGCAGGGTGATAGTGGCGGGCAAACTAATCGGCGGGGGCGCGTAGTCGGTCAGGGAGCGGCGCATCCGCATATAGTGCTGGGGGTCGAAGTAGGCGTAGTGGAACAGGCTACTGTAGGCAAGGGGGAAGTGGGCACGAACTAGCCCGGCGAAGGGCCGTGCCTGCGCGACGATAGCTTGCACCGCCGCCACGACATGACTGTCATGGAAGGCGGCGGCCACCCGAAAGTCGCCCACCTCCGCCACCCTCCCGTAGCGGCCCAGCCGATAGCAGGCAATCGGCGTGTCGCCCAGCCAGAGCAGATAGCGGGCATTAGCCTCTTCGGGCCGCGCGGCATGGTACGCATCCACCGAGCCACCCCCCTGCAATTGCACCCACGCTTCCGCATCCTGCGGGCCTGCCAGTTTCACGTCGAGGTTCAATCTTGTTCCTCACTCGTTTTAGATAGTCGCAATTATATCACCCAAATGGTAACACAACCTGCTGCTGATTACAAGCAGAATCGGGCGCAAAAAAAGGCGAGCCGCGTGGCCCGCTTCAATGATATTTCGGTGGGATGGGATAAATCATGCCCTTAGATTGGCTACTTAGATGAGGTAAACTTGAGGATATTGCCCTTGCCGTCCACGATGAAGCGGGCGATGCGGGGCAGGATTGCGCCGCTGGCGGTAAGCACGTTCTTACGCAGGGTGACGGTGTAATGGGGGGCAGGGGGAGTAGGGGGGGAACTACCGTTGCGGTGGGCGGGGGCGGCGGCGATATAAGCGACGCTGGGTTCGCGCACCACGAGGCTGTCTGGCTCGGCACTGCTGGCTGGCTCTTGCACCTTGCTGATACTGCTCGCGCTCAGTTGGTGGGGGGTACGTGTCTCCACACTATACTCCGCGTCGGACAATTCGGGGTAACACTCGGCCACATACTCCTGCACCTGCTCTAGCAGCGTAGGGGCGACCTGCACATTTATATCTTGCTTCATGACCACACCTCCTGCACGACAAAGCGGGCTAGTTGCGCCCTAATGCTTGTGATAATTATCATACCCGATATTTGCCCCCCTGTCAATAGGTTGCCGCGAAAATGAGTCAGCAAGAATTGGGCCGTTCGGCAGGGCGGGATAAATCGCGCCCCTACCTTGCCAGCCGCTGTAGGGGCGCAATGAATTGCGCCCGCTGTTAATCATCAGCTGAGGCGGGCGACGGTCACGCCGTCACCCCCCTCACGGATGTCGGCGGAGGCGTAGCTGGCGATGAGTGGGTTGCTTGCCAGTATCTCGCGCACCACTTGGCGCAGCACGCCGGTACCCTTGCCGTGAATGATACGCACGAAGGGGAGGGCGGCCATAGCCGCATCGCTGAGGTAGCGTTCCAGCTTGGGGGCAACCTCCTCGGCCCGCCAGCCGCGCATATCAATCTCGATGCTGGGGGCAAGGTTGGGCCGCGCAGTGGGGGCGATGTCGTAGGTGACGCTGCCGCCACGGTCGCTCTCCACCTTGCCCGCGACGCGGCGCAGTTCGGGTTCGGGGATACGCATCTTGAACGCGCCCAGCGATACCTCCACCTCACCATCGGAGTCGGCACTACTCACCACTTCGCCCTCGCTCTCCAGCGACTCGATATACACGCGGTCGCCGGGGGCAAGGGGGCGGGCGGTCTCTGGTGGGGTGGTGGCGACGCGGGTGGGGGTTGCCACCGCCGCTTGGCTGCGACGGCTAATCGGTTCGGGGGGCAGTTCCACCCCACTATTCGCCTCGGCAAGTTGGGCCGCCGCGCTAGTGGCTCGCCCGGTCGCCGCATGGTGGCCGCTGGTGGCGCGTAGCTGGCGGCCCGCTTCGTCGAGTTCGCGCTGGGCCTCGCCCAAACTTTGGCGCGACGCAGCGGTGTCAATCGCGCTACCCGCCTGCCGCAGGCGGGTTCGCATCTGGTCGAGTTCGGCTTCCACCTCGGCCCGCGCCTCGGTCACGGCCTGCTGCTTCAGCCGCTCAATCTCGCGCAACTGGCGGCGCAGGTCGCGCTGCAACTGGGCCACCTCGCGGGCCTTCTGCTGCGCGTCTAGACGTGCCGACATCGCCTGTTCCCGCTCCATCTTGATGCCCGCCAACAGGCTCTCCACCTCGGCGGCGGCGGGGTTGACCATCTCCTGCGCGTTTTCGATGATAG
>JBBSEE010000504.1:0-2934 GCA_038239995.1 Chloroflexia bacterium
CTGGAGCGGGCGCAGCAGCAGATACAGGCGGAGACCCAGACCGCCCGCCAGCAACTGCGGCAGGAGGTCGCCAGCCTCGCCCTGATGGTCGCCCGCAAGGCAGTGGGCGAGCGGGTGGGCAACGACATCACGGTGCAGAACTCGTTGATTGACGATGCGCTGGCCCAAGCCGAAACCACCACGCGGAGGAACGCCTAATGGCCGCCGGAGCCGCCGTCGCCCGCCGCTACGCGCAGGCCGCCTTCGACATTGCCAGCGAGCAGAACGCGCTGGACGGGTGGAAGCAGGACCTCGACCTTGCGGGCAGCATCTTCGCCAACCCCAAGCTGGCCCACGACTTTGGCGACCCCAAGGTTAGCGAACAAGACAAGCACAAAGTGGTAGAGCAAAACCTTACGGGCAAGATTAACCCGCTTGCCCTCAACCTCGTCTATCTACTGGTGCAGCGGGGGCGGGCCAACGTGGTCAGTAAGGTAGCTGAGGAGTTCACCCACCTGTACAACCGCGCCCGCAACATCGCAGTCGCCGATGTGACTACTGCGGTCGCGCTTAACGATGAAGCTCTACGCAAGGTTACGGCCACGCTTACCCGTATCACCGGCAAGCAGGTGCAGGTGCGCTCCCACGTTGACCCCCGCATCATCGGCGGCCTCGTCGCCCGCGTCGGCGATGAACTGATAGACGCTTCGATTGCCACCCGCCTGCACGAACTCGCGGTCAGGATGGCATAGACCGCTGGCATAGACCCGATGTAGGGGCGCGATTTATCGCGCCCAACTAAGGAAGGAACCAACTATGGCTCTTCGCGCCGAAGAAATTAGCTCGATTATCAAGCAAGAGATTGAACAGTTCGACCAGCCGATGCGCTCGGTCAATGTCGGCACCGTGGTGGCGATTGCCGACGGCGTGGCCCAGGTGTATGGCCTGAGCAACGTGATGGCGAGTGAGCTAGTGCGCTTCACCCGCACCGGCGTGACCGGCCTTGCCTTCAACCTAGAGGAAGAGGTGGTGGGGGTCATCATCCTCGGCCCTTATACCGGCATCGAAGAAGGCGACGAGGTGGAGGCGACTGGCACTATCTCCTCCGTGCCGGTTGGTGAAGCGCAAGTGGGTCGCGTCCTCAACATCCTCGGTGAACCGCTGGATGGCAAGGGGCCGATACAGACCAGCGAACGCCGCCCCCTAGAGGTGATTGCCCCCGGTGTCATCTACCGCAAGGGGGTGGATACCCCAGTGCAGACCGGCATCAAGGCGATTGACTCGATGATACCGATTGGGCGCGGGCAACGCGAACTGATCATCGGCGACCGGCAGACTGGCAAGACCGCCGTTGCCCTCGACACCATCATCAACCAAAAGGGCCAGAACATGATTTGCATCTACGTGGCAATCGGGCAGAAGACCGCCCAGATTGTGCAGGTGCAGAACATTCTGGAGCAGTATGGGGCGATGGAGCATACCATCATCGTGGCGGCCACCGCCTCGGACCCCGCCCCCCTGCAATACCTCGCCCCCTACGCTGGCTGCGCGATTGGCGAATACTTCATGCACCAGGGCAAGGATGCGCTGGTGGTCTACGATGACCTCAGCAAGCACGCCGCCGCCTACCGCCAAGTGTCGCTCATCGTGCGCCGCCCGCCGGGCCGCGAAGCCTACCCCGGCGATGTCTTCTACCTGCACAGCCGCCTGCTGGAGCGGGCCGCCCGCCTCGACGAAGCATACGGTGGCGGCAGCCTCACCGCCCTGCCCATCATCGAAACCCAAGCCAACGACATCTCCGCCTACATCCCCACCAACGTGATCTCGATTACCGACGGGCAGATATTCCTCGAACCCGACCTGTTCAACTCCGGCATCCGCCCTGCGATTAACGTGGGTGTGTCGGTGTCGCGGGTGGGTAGCGCGGCGCAGACTAAGGCGATGAAGCAGGTGGCGGGTCGCCTTAAGCTCGACCTCGCCCAGTTCCGCGAATTGGCCGCCTTCGCTCAGTTCGGCTCCGACCTCGACAAGGCGACCCAGAACCTCATCAATCGTGGCCTCCGCATCACCGAGGTGCTGAAGCAGCCGCAGTTCCAACCTCTCAGTGTGGTGCAGCAAGCATCGATCCTCTACGCGGTCACGAACGGCTACCTCGACGATGTGCCCGTGGATAAGGTGAAGGCCTTTGAAGCCGCCTTCCACCAGTATATGGCGAGCAACCAGAAGCCGCTGATGGACGCGATTATGAACGAGAAGCGCATCACCGACGAGAACCTCGATGCGCTGAAGCAGGCCATCAACCAGTTTAAGCAAACCATGACTTTCTGAGGCATGAGGCATGAGCCATGAGGCATGAGTAATTAGGCACAATCGTAGGCGAACAACGGCTCATCCCTACAGCAACTCAAACCTCAAACCTCAAACCTCATAACTCTCCGAAGGAGTAACCCCGTGCCTAGCACGCGCGAAATCCGCCGCCGCATCCAAAGTGTCCGCAACGTCGCCCAGATTACTAAGGCGATGGAGACGGTGGCTGCCAGCCGAATGCGCCGCGCCCAGCAGGCGGTGCTTGCCACGCGCCCCTACGCCAGCAAGATGCTGGAGATTATCCGCAACCTTGCCGAGCGGGTCAGCACTGAGGCAGGCACTCACCCGCTGTTGGAGCAACGCCCAGTCAAGAACATCGGGGTGGTGATGGTCACGGCGGACAAGGGGTTGGCGGGCAGCCTGAACAGCAACCTGATTCGCCGCACCAGTCGGTTCATGATTGACGAGGCCGGTGCGCCGGTCAACCTCATCGCGGTGGGCAAGAAGGGCCGCGACTACATGATTCGCTATGGCCGCAACGTGGTGGCGGAGTTCACCGGCCTCGGAGTCAAGCCCGCGCTGGGCGATGTTACCGCGATTGCGCGGGTAGTAATGGACGAGTACATTGCGGGCCACGTGGATGCCGTC
>JBBSEE010000505.1:0-2931 GCA_038239995.1 Chloroflexia bacterium
AGCTACTATGTCCTTCTCTACCGTGTTCATGCCCAAAGCCACCGCCCCACTCGCGACCGCCGACCGGCCTCGCCCTCCTGCGGCAGTGGCTACCGAGCCGCCCAGCAGCCTCCTACTCAGCCCGCTGCTGGCTTGCTGGCTGCAACCTGCCCGCCCCCGCAATGGGGAGGCCAGCCTAACCCGTGCTGACCGACCCCGCCGCAGCTATCGCGTCCACTACCGTAGCGATATATAAGCCTCCCGCGTTGGTCGCAAGCATTGTTGCCGCGCACCGCCATGCGCCGCCGCGATGCCGCGAACAACCCCAACGCGGTGGCTGCTCCTTCTCCCTCTCTCCTCCTCTCCAACCTCCTCTACCCTCCTCTTCACCTTTGGTACGGTGGTGCGCCCCACGCACTGCCGTACCTTTTATGGGCTGCATAGTACCAATGAGCTACGCCCGATAGGGACTATTATCTGGGTGGCGCGATTGACCGTAACGCAGCAGTGTGGTACAATGATGCTCGAACACCTTCAACACCTGATGACAATAGCCGTTTGCGCTCGATTGTGCCAACATTGCCAGAACTTTGTGAGGGAACATCACGATGAAGAAGTCGGTGGGGATCACCTTTAATCTGCTGCGCTACTTCTCTTGGCTGCTGAACTTTGCCGCGTTGCTTGGTTATATCCTGCTGCGGCGGCAGATGAACGCGCCACAAGCAACTGACCACCGGCTCCGCTTCCTCATCATCCGCCCTTACAAGAGCGAGGTGGACGAGGCCGACCGCGTGATGACCGATAGCGAACGTGACGAGATGGAGTTGATGCGTCGCCTGTTCGTCACTGCCCGCGAGTATGGCAACTGTCGGGTGGTAGTAGTCACCAATCACGGCGACCCCGGCTTGGCCCAGATTCGGGCTATTGCTGCCAACTCTCCCGCTACTCTGGTACAGGTTATCGAAGCACCCCCCATGCCCGCCGATACCGCATCGGGGCAGATGTTCAACCACAAGGTGGGCTGGGCCGCGCTCAAAGACGAAGCCCGTGATGAGGACATACTGCTCACCACCGATTGCGACTCCGACCTCACCATAGAGCTGCTGCAACAGATTGCAAAGGCTTACGAGAACCCCGAAGTAGGGGGGGTGGGCACTTATCCCCTCTACGTGCCTGCACATGACCTTGCAGCGATGTGTTATACTATGGCTATCAACCCAAGTGTCGGTTTTCTTGCCCTCTCTTCGCTATTCAATACCGACATAATGCCCGGCAACCTGCTAAGTACCCGTGTTAGCGTCTTCCATCATTTCAAAGGCTATGATAGCTACTCAAGGATAGAGCAACTAGTAGATGATGTTGCTATCTCGAAGAAGGTACGTGGAGCAGGTCATAAACTAGCACTAGTGGGTGATATTAGGGTTTATAATCGTTACTCGGCCTTTGTACCATGGTGGCAGCGGTGGACAAGGATGACCGTGATGCTGAAGCGCACCGCTCCTGCCCTCTACTGGCCCTCGCCACTGCCCACCTATGGGGCGCAGGTGCTAGCCGAGGTACTCTTGGTCTATGGTCTAGTGGGCAACAAGCGAACCTTTGTTACCCCTTTCTTTGCCAACCTAGCCGTCAATGGCATCTACGGCAGCATCACTGGCGCGTGGCGGGATAGCTTGTTTTCGCCTATCAGCGCAGTAATGAACACTGCGGGCTGGGCCTACGCTTTGGTCGGTGATAGGAAGCAGGTTAAGTGGCGTGGTCTGACCGTCGACATGGAAGAACATGATTGATGTTTCAGAATATGATATACTGGCATGGGAGATAAATTGGGGCAAGTTGAGATACCAAACTGGCACCAGTTGGTAACTGACCAACTGGCGATACCCGGTATGAAAGAATCGGTGAGAGAAATTACTGCGGACCTAAGTGGAGGTGAACTAGCGACTTTCGGACCACGATTGCTACGTCGCTTGCTGCCCTCAGTCTATTTTGGCACGCTGACCTTTCCGGCAGAGAGCCGCTATCATTTCGCTACAGAGAACTCGTATATTATAGAATGGGTGTTCGCGCTTGACGATTTGCTGGATGCTTGTGACGGCTTCGACTACGCGCATGATTTTCAGCTTTTGCTCAATCGGCGGATGGGTTTGAAGCTGGATGGCGAGCTAAAGTGGGATGACCTACCTTTGGCCCATAACCCCCATATGCAACTTCCCGGCTTGGAATATTCGATGCTAACCCTAGTGGAGAATCTCCAGCCGCTACGCTATCAGCTGGCAAGCAAAGCTCAAGACGCTGACGGGTTGCTCATATTTGACCGCTATCTCACAGAGCAAATTGTGCCCGCCATGCTGACCGAAACATCATGGCGGCTACGCCTTATTCCGCTACCCACCGCGGAGCAATATATCGAAGTGGCATACGTTTCTATCTGTGGCGGTTTGTGTGTTAGCACCGTCAATGCGGTTCTTCCTCAACCCGCTTGGAATTGGCGGGCTGTAGAGTTTGCGACTGAGCGGATGCGTTATGCCACCCGCTTGATAAACGACCTTGCTACCAGAGAGAAGGATGAGAAGGAAGGCAAACCCAACGCGGTCAACCTTCGGGTAGAAAAGTGTGGCAGTGTCGAAAGGGCAGAGAAAGAGGTTCGCGGCATGGTCAATGGCTACAACCTTGACCTCGAACGGCTCTGCAAGCCGTTCCTTGCCCTCACCAATCATGCTGACCCTCTATACATATTGTTTCATTACGTCTATTATTGCCTCGCCCTTACCGAGGCCATGTATGAGATGGGCGATTTCCTTGAGCCAGAAACGGCTCT
The DNA here is from genome assembly GCA_038239995.1 of Chloroflexia bacterium. Taxonomy (GTDB): domain Bacteria; phylum Chloroflexota; class Chloroflexia; order QHBQ01; family QHBQ01; genus QHBQ01. The sequence continues at coordinate 2,798 of JBBSEE010000505.1, forward strand.
GCGATCATCATAGCGATGTTCTGTAAAGGACGAGGAGGCTTCCAAAATGTACGTGGAACAGAATGTGGCTTCACTGCGGATATTCTCAATCGGCCAAGCCATTGCTGCTGGTAGTGGCGCAATCTTCCTGATAC
>JBBSEE010000506.1:0-2930 GCA_038239995.1 Chloroflexia bacterium
ACGCCGCTCGCGCTAAGTTGAACGTGGTGATGATTGACAAGACCTTGCAGGGCGGGGCACTGGCGATTACCCACCAGATTGCCAACTGGCCGGGGCTGGGCTTCGACGAGCCGCTCAGTGGGGTGGAGTTGCTGGAGACGATGCACGACCACGCCTTCCACTTCGGGGCCAAGTTTGCCCAATCCCCCGTCGCCGGGGTCGAGGTGGACGACGAGCTAAAGATTGTCTACACTAACGTGGGCGTGTTCCAAGCCCGCAGCCTAATCATCGGCACGGGGGCAGGGTCGCGGGCGAACAAGCTGCCCGGTGAGGACGAACTCCTCGGTCGCGGGGTCAGCTACTGCGCCACCTGCGACGGCGCGTTCTACAATGGCGAACAGGTCGCGGTGGTGGGCAACAACGCCGAGGCGGTCGAGGAGGCGATGGTGCTTACCAAGTTCGCGGGGATGGTGCATATGCTTGCCCCCGGCACTAAGTTCCTTGCCGAGGAGGAGGAGGTGCAAGACCTGCTCAGTCGCCCCAACTTGACCCTCTACCAGCCCGCCGCCGCCCGCGCGATTAGCGGCAACGGGGCGGTCAGCGCAGTTACAATGCGCGACGCGACCGGGGCGATGCACGAACTGCCGGTTACAGGCGTGTTCATCTACCTGCCCGGCAACAAACCGGCCACCGATTTCCTGATTGGCAAAGTGCCGCTGGACAAGGACGGCTTCGTGATTACCAACCCCGCCGACCTCAGCACCGAGGTGCCGGGGGTATACGCGATTGGCGACGTGCGCGGCAACACGGTGGAGCAGGTGACGATTGCCACCGCCGACGGCACCATTGCCGCGCTGGCGATTGACAAGTGGCTGAACAAGCGCAAGCGCATCGCTATTCAACACTGATGCGGACCTTCGACTACGACCCCCGATATTTCAACCTCGACAACACCCTCGCCTGTGGGCAAGTGTTCCGCTGGCGGCATCAGCGCGACGGCTGGTGGGTGGGGGTGGTGGGTGGACAGGTGGTGAAGATACGGCAGGATGAGGGCCAATTCACCTTCGGCAGCTATCCGGTCGCCGACGATTACGCCCTCATCGAACGCTACTTCGCGCTGGATATTGACCTCGCCGCCATCCAAGACGAATTGCGCCGCGACCCGCTCACCGCGCAGGCGATTGACGCTTTCCCCGGCCTGCGGATTTGCCGCCAGCAGCCTGACGAGTGTCTGCTCTCCTTTGTCGCCTCCACTGCCAACTCAGTGCCCCAGATTGCTAAAGGTATCGAAAAGTTCAGCGCGTTGTATGGCGTGTTCGTGGGCGAGAGCGGCGGCCACAAGTATTACACCTTCCCCACCAACGCCGCCCTTGCCGCCGCCGACCCCGACGCAATGGGGCAGCAGACCGGCCTCGGCTGGCGGGGGGTCAACGTGGTAAAGGTGGCGAAGCAACTGGCGGACAAGCCCGACGGTTGGCTGGAGTCGCTGCGGACGGTCAAGTACGTAGAGTCGGTTCACGACCTCACCCAACTGGCGGGCGTGGGCCGCAAAATCGCCGATTGCGTCTGTCTGTTCAGCCTCGACAAGTACGAGGCGGTGCCAGTGGATACCCACGTCTGGCAACTGGCGAAGGAACATTACCTCCCCGGCCTGAAGGTCAAGAGCCTCACCGATGCGGCCTACAACACGGTAGTGGCCGCCTTCCGCGAACGCTTTGGCAACCTCTCCGGCTGGGCGCAAGAGTACCTGTTCTGCGCCCATTTCGTCGCCCACTGGGGGGGCAAGAGTCCGCTGCTGTAGCGAAGGTAGAAGGTAGATTGTTGCTGCTTGTCCGCTTTCGAGTCCGCTGTCTACCCCGCGAAAGGATGAAGCATGACCGCTAATCAGGCCCCGCTCGACACCGCGCCGGTGTTGGAGTACGATGATGACCGTGACGTGTTTCTGCTGCCCACCCGCGTTGACCGCCTACCCGACGGCAAGTACACCATCGCCTCATCGGGGTTGCCCGGCCTCGCGCTAGTCGCCGCCGACCTTGTGTACGGGTTGCTCAGTTACGAGCAACTGGTGCGGGCGCAGCGGATGCAGTTGTTCAACACCCTCAAGCCGGTGCGCTGGCGCGACAGCCCGCTGGATATTGACATTGTGCTGCTCGTCCCCTTCAGCGCGGATAAGGTAGAGAACTACCACGCCACCATCACCATCACTGCAACCGGGGTGGACGATTGGCGTATCACCTGCCGCGAGTTGCCCGACATCAGCATTGTACGCGACAACCTCGCCGACGCACTCCGCGATGTGGGGCCGCGCCTAGTTGACGGTATCCGCGCGTGGAAGGCCACGGGCCGCCTCTTCCCCGCCGACCTCTGCCCCCTGACTAGCACCAACCTGCCCGACACCTTCACGATTGCGCTGGTGCGATAAAAAGAGTGATGAGTGATGAGAAAGTGTCTGAATAGTCGGTTTTCTGTGCGTAGGGGCGGGTTGCACTCGCCCTTTTCAGATACTTTCTGAGTGATGAAGAAGATAGGGGCGGGCGGCGGCCCGCCCTTGATTCTACCCTCTACCTTCTTCATTCTACCTGCGCTTAGGGGCTGTAGATGGCAAGGTCCACAATCTTGCTGATTTGCCCGCGCGTAACGTTGGCGTTGGGGGCGTAGTTGCCACCGCCCACCCCGTTGACGATGCCGCGATGGTAAGCGGTTTCGATCGCTCCGTAGGCGAAGTTGCTGGTCGGCACATCGGCGAAGTGCGGCCCCCCCGAAGTATCAATCGGCCAGCCGAACGCTCGCACGGTGATGAGCGCGGTTTGCGCCCGCGTGATGGAGTCGGGGGGCAGGAAGCAGGGCGAAGCGAGACCGCGCCCGGTGCAAGCGGTGCCGCTGTAGCCGCTAATTGCCCCATGACTGTAGGCGGTTTCGATGTACTGGTAGAAGGGGTAGCTGGTGGGCAC
>JBBSEE010000507.1:0-2922 GCA_038239995.1 Chloroflexia bacterium
CGTTGTCAATCGCGGCAATATGGTCGGCATCCACCGCATGGCGCAGGCCGAGGGTGAAGGCGAGAAAGCCGGTGGGTAGCAACACCGAGTATTGGGTGGAGGCGAACAAAGTCAGCCCCCAAATCACTGCATTGAACCCAATCAACAACACATACATACTGATGACCTTGGCCCTAACCTCTTGGGATTGGTCGTTGAGGATACGCGACAATAGGTTTCGCATTAGCTGGATGGCTCCTTTCCGATGCTGCTTTGGCCGAATGTTCTATACTGATACTGAACGAGGCGAACCCCGGTTCGCGGCTACAACCTTAGTCGCAGTGCGCGGCCCGCTAATCATACCGCTTCTGCTACTCGGCTGGCAAGGGAAAAAAGTTGCTTTGGGAGGCAATAAGGCTATTGAGGCTGCCAGTATCGCTCCGCCGCGCCCGCGCCGCCCGCCACCAGCGCGGCGTAGTCGCGCACCTGCTGACGCATCGCGGCCTCGCCCCCGAACAGGGTATCCAGTTGCGAACGGTACTCGGCAATCGCGTCCGCCTTAGCTTCAATCGTCGCGCTGATGTCCACCAGCGTCGGTTGCAGCTTAAGCTCCAGTTGGGCGATGCGCCGCTCTACCGCGCCCACGACTGCGGCATAGGGGAAATCTTCGTAGAACACGACGCGGCGGCCCTGCTGCATCAGCGGGTAGGCGGCAAGGTGGGTAAGCTGGTGGTCAACATGGTGGCCGACCGCAAGAGGGAAGTAGAGGGTGGCAGCGGGGTGTTGGGCAGCAATCGTGGCAATCGCCGCTTTGATGAGCGGGGCGGTGAAGGCGATGTCGAGGATGTCGAGGTCGCCGAACAGGGTCGCATCCGAGTGATAGCGGTGGCGGCGGTAGATGGCATCGAGTTGGTCCAGCCAGATGTGGTCTGCCCCCAGCCGCATCAACGCCCGCCCCTCCTCGGCGCGACGCAGGCGGTAGATGTCCGCCACCGTCCCCCCGCCCGCCGCCTGCCACTCCCGCTCCATCGCGGCGGCGAAGAGGGTGCGGCGCATCTTGGGCGGCGGCAGGCTACACACCGTCACCACTACCCCGCTCCCGCCCGTCCCCGTCTGCCTCGCCATTTGCCCGCCACACGACAGCGGCACATCGTCGAAATGGGGGGAGATATAGATGAAGTTTTGAGTTATGAGTTTTGAGTTTTGAGTTGGGGGTGGTGGGTCAGGCATATGGTTCTCTTTTTCTAAGTAGGACTTACGCAGTTGGACAGGGCGTATGCGATTCGCCCCTACGTCATTAGGCATAAATCCACCCCCAACGGCGTAACTCCTATCTAAGGTGAGAATACAGCCAACGGATTGAAAAAACGGATAAACGGATTAGGTTGGTCGCAAGGGGGATAGACGTAGGGGCGGGTTGCACTCGCTCACTTGCCACGCTCATCATAACTCAAAATAGGAGTTGGGCAGGGCGTATGCGATTCGCCCCTACGTCAACCGGCATAATCCAGACGCAACGGCGTAATTCCTATCAAAACTCAAAACTCAAAACTCAAAACTCAAAACTATCATTGCCCCCAGTGAATGCCGAAGATGGGCAGGACGAGGGTGGAGACCAGCATCACGAGGGTGAGGGCGATGATGATGATGGCGGTCGGCCACGCGATGATGTTCTGGAAGCGGGTGTTGGCATACTTGCCCATTACCTCTTTGTTGTTGACCAGTAGCAGCATGAAGATGAGGATGACCGGCATCAGCATCCCGTTCAGCACTTGGGTCCAAATCAGCAGTTGGGCGACCGGCAGGCCGGGGATGAGGGCTACCGTCGCCCCGATGATAATCAGAGCAGTGAACAGACCGTTGAAGACGGGGGCTTCACGGAAGGAGTAGGATACCCCCTTCTCGAAGCCGAACGCCTCGCACACCGAGTACGCGCTGGCAATTGGCAGCACCCCAGCCGCCAGCATGGACGCGCCGAACAACCCCACCGCGAATAGGTTCTTGGCGTAATCACCGGCTATCGGTTGCAGGGCAAGGGCGGCATCGGCCATGTTGTTGACCTGCTGGCCGTGCGTGAACAGGGTGGCCGCGGTGCAGATGATAATCGCCGCAGCAATCAGGTTGGCGAATATCGCCCCCGCGTAGGCATCCACGCGGGCGAGCTTGTAGTCCGCGGCGGTCACACCCTTATCCACCACTGATGATTGCTCGAATATCTGCATATAGGGGGTGAGGGTGGTGCCAATCGTAGCGATGAGCAGATATATGTAGGTGGGGTCGGCGCGGAAGGAGGGGATGAAGGTACCTGCCGCGACCTTGCCCCAGTCCGGCTTGGCGAGGAACATGGAGATGAAGTAGCCGATGAACACGGTGGACATCAGCAGGAAGATGCGCTCGACGATGCGATAGCTGCCCTTGCTAATCAGCCACCATAGCGCGAAGGCGATAATTGGCAAGCTGACCCAGCGCGGCACGCCGAACAGTTCCAGTGCTGCGCCGATACCCACGAACTCGGCGATGGTGATGCCAGTGTTGGCGACCAGCATCACCAGCATGGCGAAGGCGGTCCAGCGCACCCCAAACTGTTCGCGCACGAGGTCGGCAAAGCCCTTGCCGGTGATGGCCCCGGCCCGCGCCGCCTGCTCCTGCATCACCATCAGGCTGATAGTGGCAACCAGCATCACCCAGAGCAAATCGTAGCCGTACTGCGCCCCCACACTGCTGTAGGTGGTGATGCCGCTGGCCTCGTCACCGGCAAAGCTGGCAATCAGCCCCGGCCCCAGCGCGGCGAGATAGGGCAGCATCCCTCGCGCCCGCTTGCCCAGCTTGACGCGCGGCAGTCGCCGTCGCTCCGCTGGCGCAGCCCCCTCCACCGGTTCGGTTTTGGCCCCAAACAAACCCACGCCGCACGCTCCAAATTGTAGATTAGGGGTAAGACTCCCC
>JBBSEE010000508.1:0-2920 GCA_038239995.1 Chloroflexia bacterium
ACTTCTCCATATCTTCACGGCTGGCATCGGGCATCGCAACCTCCGATTTGGGATTTTAGATCTCGGATTTTGGATTACGTTCGTTGGCAAGGTTGACCAGTTCGAGGTAATGAGCCTCAGCGGTAAGGGCCAACGCGCCGAGGGCATCGCTGATCATGCTGGCGGCGGTGAGGTTCTCGCGGGGGAGTTCCACACCGAGGCTGATACCCTCGCGCTCGTTGATGCTGTACTTGCACAAGTCCACCACGAAGTTGAGCCGCCCAATCTGCTCATAGACGTTGGCGCGACATTCGGGCTTAATCTTGTTCAGCACCGCCGTGTAGAAGTAAACCCAGTATTCGGTCAACCGCACATGGAAGGCCCAGTCGCGCACATCGCCACGAAAGGGTATCTCCCAATCGGCTTCGCCGCTGCGCTGCGCGGTCCAGCCCGCTTCCTTGAACAGTTGCTCCAAACCTTCGGGGCTAATATCACCCGCCCTGCCCACTGGTCGGCTCCTCTGGCTTGGCCCTCAACGATGATACCTTGCTGGGGTCGTTAGCGATGTTGATGAGTTCGAGGTACTGCTCGTCGGCGTTATAGGCAAGAGTGTTGAGCGCGTCCTTGACCATGCTAGCCGCCTTCAGGTTCTCGCGCGGCAGCTCCACGCCGAGGGTAATACGCCCATCGGGGGTGGCCCCGAACTTGCCGAAGCTAATCTTGTAGTTGAGCAGGGCAAGGTGTTCGTAGATATTCGCGCGGCACTCCTCCTTGAAGTGGTTGAGGATGGTGCAGTAGAAGTAGACCCAGTATTCAGTCATGTTCACGGAGAACATCCAGTTGTTGGCGTTGCCCTGATAGCCGAGTTCCCAGCTAGTTTCGCCGCTGGGCCGCGCAGTCCAGCCTGCTTCTTGGAAGAAACGGTTCATGTCCTCTACGGTCGCATCGTTTGGGGTAGCCACGTTCTTGACCCTCCTTATGTGATGGGATTGATGCTAGTAACTGCCGCATTGCTATTATACAGAAGCCCGCGCACGAGGGCAAGCGTTGCGATTTGGGATTTTAGATTTTGGATTGGGATGTCAATCTCGCCAGTTACGATGAACGTTGATGCGCTTGGGCAGGGCGTGATAAATCACGCCCCTACATCCACTTTGTCCGCTGCTCCGGTAAAGCTGAGGGCATCGCCCACCACATCAATATGCAGGTTGCCGCGCCCGTCCCACTCGCGGCTGAACAGGCGGCGGGCGACCGGGGCAAGGATTAGCTCCTCGATGGTGCGCTCTAGCATCCGCGCCCCCTGCTGCGGGCTGAACCCGCGACTGACGATGTATTCTACCACATCGTCGCCGATGCTGACGTTGATGTCTTCGCGGCCAAAGCGGTCACTGACGATTTTGTTCAGCTTCTGGCGACAAATCTGCACCGCCACCTCGCGAGTGAGAGGCTTGAACAGCAGCACCTCGTCCACGCGGTTGAGCAGCTCCAGCGAAAAATACTTGCGGGCCTCGGCGTACACATCCTTGATGTCCACCTCGCCCACCCCCTTGCTCTGGGCTTCGACCGCGTTGGCATGGTGGCCGGGCTTAAAGCCAAAATTGCCGCGCGTCGCCAGTTCGCTGCCCACGTTCGAGGTCATGATGATGGTAGCATCGCTGAAGTAGACGGTGCGGCCCTGCCCGTCGGTGAGGCGGCCATCATCGAAGATTTGCAGGAAGGCGTTCTGCACCTGCGGGTGGGCGCGTTCGATTTCGTCGAGCAGAATCACGCTGAAGGGTTGGCGGCGCACCCGCTCGGTTAGCTGCCCGCCCTCGTCGTAGCCGACATAGCCGGGTGGTGCGCCTATCAGCCGCGAGATAGTGAACTCGTCGTGGTACTCGCTCATATCGAGGCGGATGATACGGTCTTCGTCGCCGAACAAGAACTCGGCAAGGGCTTTGGCTAGCTCGGTCTTGCCCACTCCCGGCGGCCCCATGAACAGGAACACCCCATCAGGGCGCATCGGGTTGATGTCCAGCCGCCGCTTGGTGAGGCGCACCGCGTTAGCGACGCGGCCAATCACCTCTTCCTGCCCCACTACCCGCTGGGCGAGTATCTTCTCCATATCGGCGAACTTCGCGCTCTGCTCATCGTCGAACGATTCCAGCGGCAGGTTGGTCATTTCGCTGACCACAGAGTAGAGGTGGTCGGCGACGCGGGTGCCGCGCGGCTTGTCGGTGGGGGCAGCGATAGGGCGGCGGGCCTCATACTCGGCCAGCTCGGCGCGGGCGGCGGCAGTCTGGAGGATGTCTATCGCCTTATCGGGGAAGTAGCGGTTACGCAGGTACTTGCGGCCCAACTCCACCGCCGTCTTGATGTCGGCATCGCTAATCTTCAGGTTGTGGTGGGCTTCGAGGCGGGGGCGCAGCGATTCGAGGATGTGGATAGTCGCTTCGGGGCTGGGTTCGGCCACGGTGAGGGGCTGGAAGCGACGCTCCAACGCCCCGTCACGTTCGATGTACTTGCGATACTCGTGGGCGGTAGTCGCGCCGATGCAACTGATTTCGCCCCGCGCAAGGGGTGGCTTGAGGATATTGGCCGCATCGAGTGTGCCCTCCGCGCTGCCCGCGCCAATCAGGGTATGCAACTCGTCAATGAACAGCACCGCCCGCACCGCCATTGCCTCGGTCAGCACCCCCTTGAGCCGCTCCTCAAACTCACCCCGATACATCGCCCCGGCCAGCAGCGCGGCCATATCGAGGGCGACCACCCGCCGCTCCTGCAACTGGGGTGGGGCATCGCCGCGCGAGATGTAGATAGCCAGCCCTTCGACCACTGCGGTCTTGCCCACGCCGGGTTCGCCGATGAGGGCGGGGTTGTTCTTGTTCAGCTTGCACAACACCTCGATGACCCCCTTGATTTCGCGGTCGCGGCCAACGATGGGGCCGAGCTTGCCTTCGCG
>JBBSEE010000509.1:0-2914 GCA_038239995.1 Chloroflexia bacterium
CAAGCCCACCGTGGTGTCCCCACCGCCCGTCGCTAAACCTGTAGCGGTAAGCCCACCCGCCAAACCTGCCGAACAGCCTGCCAAAGCGAAACTCAAAACTCAAAACTCAAAACTCATAACTGCTTTCATCGCTCTCGCCCTCGTCGCGGTGGTAGTGGGTGGCTCATATTTCGGCTGGCTGCCCTTCAGCCTGCCCTTTATTGGGACGGCGAATGGGGGCGAACAGGCGGATACCAGCTATCCCGCCACTGTCGCGCCGCCCGCGGGGGTGAGCAACCCCACGCTCAACTCGCGCAGCCCCCGCCGCCAGTGGTGGATGGGCGGCTACGATTGGGGCAACACCCACGCTAGCCACGAGAGCGGCCTACCCATCAACGGCACTGAAGCATGGAGCTACCCCGCCCCGCCGCCCTTCAGCAACCTGCTGGTCACGGCTGAGGGTCTCTATCTGATGACCCCGGCGCAGGCGAGCGACGCATCTGGCGGCACGGCCATGCTGCTCGACCCCGCTGGCAACCTCAAGTCCGTGTTCGGCCCACCCACCAGCAAGGCGACCACCAACTTCCACCTCGCCTACGCTAAAGCGAACGAAATCGCTTTCCTCTACATCCAAGATGCCGACGGCAACCTGTACGCCACCAACCCCGCCGCGCAGGGTCGCATCGTCTGGCAAGTCAACCTCGGCGGCGGCAGCCCCTACCCGCCGGTGGTCGCCAATGGCGTACTCTACCTCACCACCGTGCAGACTATCACCGCCCTAGATGCCGCCAGCGGCAAGCAGCTTTGGCAGCAGCGCGGAGTCATCCAATCGCTCACCACCCTCAGTCCCGATGCGACTACTATCTACAGCGTACAGGGTATCAAACTGACCGCCCTCAGCCCCGCCGACGGCACGGTCAAGTGGCAGAGCGACGCTACGCTTTCCACTGCGGGGTCGTTGTTGCTGGCTAGCGCGGATACGGTTTACTCGACGATGACACAGCTAGGGGAGATGAACGCCTACAGCGCAGCCGACGGCGGCCTCATCTGGCGCATCGGGCTGAGTGGTGGGGCGGTGGGGCTAGCTTACGCCCAGAATACCCTGTTCGTTACCCTCGCTGACCGGATGAACGGCATCTCCGCCCATGATGCAGCTAGCGGCTTTGAACGCTGGCGTTACGAGGCACCCGCTAAACTGCTCGGCGACCCCCTCATCGTGGGCGACAACCTCTACACCATCGCCAGCGGCGGCGAGGCGAACAGCGTATCCCTGCTGGTCTTGAATACGCACACTGGCAATCTGGTCAAGGAGATTAAACTGGCCGACATCCCCTTGTCCGCCCCGATATACGCGAATGGCAGCCTGTATTACCTCGGCAGAAAGGGACTTCATGCCATCCACTAGCCCGCCAGTCTCAATCATCGTGCTGAACTGGAACGGGCTGGCCTACTTGCCTGCCTGCCTTGCCGCGCTGGGCCAACAAACATATCGCAACTTCGAGCTGCTTATTGTGGAGAACGGTTCGACCGACGGTTCGCGCGATTACCTTGCCACCCCCGACCTGTTTGCCCGCCTCGGCTTCGCCCCCGCCCAAGTGCGCGTCCTGCCCAGCCCTACCAACCTCGGCTTCAGCGGCGGCAACAACTTTGCCTACCAGCAAGCTAGCGGCGACTACATCGCTACCCTGAACAACGACACCATCCCCCACCCCGATTGGCTGGCCGCAATGGTCGCGGTACTCCCCTCCCACCGGGAGGGGCAGGGGGTGGGTGCGAGTCTCCCCTCCCACCGGGAGGGGCTGGGGGTGGGTGACTGGCGCGACTCATACCCCCTCCCCACCTCCCCCGGCGGAGGAGGAGTTGTACCCTACCCTAGCGATGTCCACTCAAACCTCAAACCTCAAACCTCAAACCTGAGCATCGGCATGGTCGCCGCCGCAATGTTGTTCGCCAGCCGTCCTGATACACTGGCTGCCGCGGGGTTGGAGATGCGCCGCGACGGACTGGCCCTAGAGCGGCTAGCGGGCCGCGCGTATCACGCGGGCGCATCGCCCTACGAAACATTTGGCCCCACTGCGGGGGCGGCCCTGTATGCGCGGGCGATGCTCGACGAGGTGGGCTTCTTCGATGACCGCTTCTTCGCCTACCTAGAGGATGTGGACCTCGCGTGGCGGGGGCGACTGCGCGGCTGGTCGTGTATCTACGCCCCCGCTGCTACCGTGCTGCACCACTATTCGGCCACTGGCAAGCAAGGGTCGCCGTTTAAGAGCTATCACCTCGCCCGCAATCGCATCTGGACTATCGCCAAGAACCTACCCAGCGGCTTGCTCCGCACATGGTGGCCCTATATCCTGCGCTACGAGGCGATGGCGACTGCATACGGCCTGCTGCGCCGCGACTTTGCTCTTCTACGGGGCAGGTGGGACGCGCTACGCGGCCTCGGCCCCATCCTCACTAGCCGCCGCGCCATTCAGCGTACCCGCACAGTCAGCGATGCCGCGCTAGCTGGCTGGTGCCGCCCCCCGATCAGCGTGCGCGAGATGCTGGCCCAGCGGCGGCTGGTAGACGATGCCGCGGTTTGACAGGGGGATATATAATAGGCATAGCATATGACGAGGGAGGGATACTATGGCAGGTATTTCGCACGTTCTTAGCTTGGGTTTCTCGCCGGGCGTGGTAACTAGTCCACTCGCTTGGGTAAAGCAACACCTTAGTTTTGCTCAAGCTGGCCCAAGGAGTCGTAATTACCAGCAAGCAATAGATTTCTTTGGCGATGATGCTTACCATGGAAACCCATCGAGCAGACTCCGCTTTGACAACATCGTGATACTTACCACTGAGCAAGTGCTAACTCATCAGGATGGTGATTACTGCGAAAACCTTTTCGGTATAGATGGGCTAAATATTAGCCCAAAGAAAGATGACGTACTTAAGA
>JBBSEE010000510.1:0-2911 GCA_038239995.1 Chloroflexia bacterium
GCATCACCCCAGAGAACGTGCAGCACAGCGAGGGCTACAGCAGCCGCCGTTGGCAGGCGAGTAAGGTGCGTTTGGCAAAAGGGGGCAGCGAACGCCATTTCGTGTGGGATGATGGGCGGGCCATTCGCGCCTATTTGGAGATGAGTAGCGGGCCGCGCGGCCACGAGATTAAGGTGTTGTGCCGCATGGACAGCAGCTACGACCACGCGCTGGCAAGCACCACCCTCGACTTTGCCCTCAGCAACCTACAGGGGCGGGGAGCGCGTGCCCCCCTCTACTGCACCGTGCGCGAGTACCAGAGTGGCCTCAGCGCAGCCCTAGAGGAGCGCGGCTTCCACCCCCTGCTGCGCCAGACTTGCTTGGTGAAGCATACCACCGCCTTCGTGCGCCAAGCTGCCCCTGCCCTGCGCCCGGTATGGAGCAACCCGCTCCCCGCCGACGCGCTCCCCGCCACCCCCGGCGGCCTCGTGGTCAACCGACAGCGTGATTTACGCTTGTATCCCACCCAACCTAATCGTCGGGGCGAACCACCCTTTGCCCCGGTTAAACAAGAGGCGAACATGACCGATACCTTTGAACCGAACGAGCAGATTTATGGGCAGTACAACATCATGCCTTACGGCAGCAGCACCCGGCCCGGCTATCCTGCCGACCAGAGCAGCGCGGAGCGGGCCGCAGGCGAGACCGAAATCAGCGACGACCTTGAAGCCCTGCTCTCTGCCCTACCGCCACACATCTACGACGCACTGGCAGGGGCGGACGACCGCCGCGACCTGCTGGAAGTGGTGATGGACTTGGGCCGCAAGCCGGAGGCGCGTTATCGGGGCCGCGAGGTGATGCTCAGTGACCGCGATGTTACCGATGAGGACATCCAGTACGTGGTCTCGCGCATCGGCGAGTTCGGCGACGACAACCGCGCCGGTATCGAGCGCACCCTGCACCGCATCTCTGGCATCCGTAACCGCGCAGGCAAGGTGGTGGGCCTCACTATGCGGGTGGGCCGCGCCGTGTTCGGCACGATTGCGATTATCCGTGACCTCGTGGAGTCGGGGCGCAGCCTACTGCTCATCGGCCCGCCGGGGGTGGGCAAGACTACCATGCTGCGTGAGACCGCCCGTGTGCTGGCCGATGAGTTCCGTAAGCGCGTGGTCATCGTGGACACCAGCAACGAAATCGCGGGCGACGGCGACATCCCCCACCCCGCGATTGGCCGCGCCCGCCGAATGCAGGTCAAGACCCCCACCAGCCAGCACGCGGTGATGATTGAGGCGGTGGAGAACCATATGCCGGAGGTGGTCATCATTGACGAAATCGGCACCGAGCTTGAGGCATGGGCGGCGCGGACGATTGCCGAGCGCGGGGTGCAGCTAGTGGGCACCGCGCATGGCTCCACCCTCGAAAACCTGATGATGAACCCCACCCTCTCCGACCTGATTGGCGGCATTCAGAGCGTGACCCTGTCCGACGAGGAGGCCCGCAAGCGCGGCACGCAGAAGTCGGTGCTAGAGCGCAAAGCCCCGCCCACCTTCGACATCATGGTGGAGATACTGGACCGCGACCAAGTGGCGGTGCATCAGAACGTGGCCGAGACCGTGGACGCGATTTTGCGCGGCAATCAGATGCCCGCCGAGGTGCGGACCCGGCAACTGGACGGCACCATCGAAACCCACGAGATTGACGTGCTGTCTATGGTGGAGAATAGCGGCACCGAGATAAAGCGGGGCGGCCCCAACCTGCGCCAAACCAATGGGGGCAAGGGGCGCGGCAATGTGGCGGTGCAAGGGTCGGGGCAGGCCGCCCCCGCCCGCAGCGTCAACCCCCCTAGCTTCAACTTGACCGCCACCCCCAACCCACCACCCCTCACCCGCCCCGCCGAGCGTAGCCGTCAAGCTGCCCCGACCACGCCTGCACCCGCCCCCGCCTCGCGCCATGCCGAGGAGAAGGGCAACGGCAGCCCCGGCACCACCGCCCGCCCCTTCCGCATCTACGCCTTCGGGGTCAGCCGCAAGGGTTTGGAGCTAGCGATTCGGCAACTGGGCGTACCCGCCACTATTGTGGACAGCAGCGGTGAAGCGGACATCGTGATGACGATTAAGACCTACTTCCACAAGAAGCCTGCCGCCATCCGCCAAGCCGAGGCTGAGGGGTTGCCGGTGTACGTGCTACGCAGCAACACCACCACCCAAATGGAGGCCAGCCTGAAGAACATCTTCGAGGATGAAATCCAGCAAGACCCCATTCAGCGGGCCTTGTACGAGGCCGAGGAGGCGATTACCAACGTGCTGGAGGAGCGGGCCGATGCCGTCGAGCTAGCCCCGCAGAACAAGTACATCCGCCGCCTGCAACACCAGATGGCCGAGAAGTACAACCTGTTGAGCAAGAGCAACGGGGTGGGCGCGACGCGGCACGTGCAAATATCGCGGCCCGATTAGCCGTTCAATTTGCCATAATGTGGTATAATATCAGCTATGAAACTCGTGCTGGCAGTGATACAGGGCAAAGATGTGGAAGCAGCGTTGAGCAAGCTGACCCAACAGCGGTTCAGCGCGACGGTGATTACCAGCACCGGCGGCTTCCTGCGCGAGAGCAACACCACCATGCTCATCGGGGTGGAGGATGAACGCCTGCCCGCCCTGCTCGAACTGTTGGCCCAAACTTGCCGCACCCGCAGCCGCTTCGTCAACCCCATGCCCACTCTGATGGAGCCGAGCGAGTTCTTCCTGCCCCAGCCGGTCGAGGTGCAGGTAGGCGGCGCGAACGTGTTCGTGGTCAATGTCGAACGCTTCGAGCGGATTTAAGGCAGATTAAAGACATTAGGCAGATTAAAGACATTAGGCAGATTAAAGACGAAAGATTAAAGATGAAAAACAAATACGGACCAATCCGCTTTTCTTTAATCTTTAATCTTTTA
>JBBSEE010000511.1:0-2906 GCA_038239995.1 Chloroflexia bacterium
CGCTAGTGGTCGCTTATGCGCTGGCGGGGCGAATGGACATTGACCTGTACAGCGAACCGCTGGGGGTGGGCAAGGATGGCAAGCCAGTGTATCTGCGCGACTTGTGGCCCAGCCAAGCGGAAGTAAGCAGCGTGGTGGGCGAGGCAATCCAAGCTGATATGTACCGCAAGAGTTACAACGACGTGTTCAAGGGCGACGAACGCTGGAACGCCCTAGACGTACCGGCGGGCGAACTGTTCTCATGGGAGCCGGACTCTACCTATGTGCGTAACCCCCCCTACTTCGCGGGGATGAGCCGTACCGCCCCCACCGAGGTGGCGGAGATTAGCGGGGCCAAGGCGTTGGCGATACTGGGCGACAGCGTCACCACCGACCATATCTCCCCCGCTGGCAGCATCCGCAAGAGCAGCCCAGCGGGCCAATATCTACTAGCGCATGGGGTGGAGTTCAAGGACTTCAACAGCTACGGGGCGCGGCGGGGCAACCACGAGGTGATGGTGCGCGGCACCTTCGCCAACGTGCAACTCCGTAATCGGATGGCCCCCGGCACCGAGGGCGGTTACACCACCTATCTGCCCACCGGCGAGGTGATGAGCATCTACGACGCGGCGATGCGCTATCAGCAGGATGGCACCCCCCTGATCGTGATTGCGGGCAAGGAATATGGCACCGGCTCCAGCCGCGACTGGGCGGCGAAGGGACCGTACTTGCTGGGGGTGCGGGCGGCGATTGCCCAGAGCCACGAGCGCATCCACCGCTCCAACCTCATCGGCATGGGTATCGCCCCCTTGCAGTTCCAGTCCGAGGACTCCGCCGCGGCATTGGGCCTGACCGGGCAAGAGAGCTACGACATCATCGGGCTGGCCGAGGCGTTGGCCGACCCCGATAACTACACCGCTGGTCATACCCTGAAGGTACGGGCGACCCGACCAGATGGCCTAGCCCTAGAGTTCAACGTCCTGCTGCGGATTGATACCCCCCAAGAGGCTCTATACTATCGGCACGGTGGCATCCTCCAGTACGTGCTACGCCAATTGCTCGCCAAGCACGGATGAGACTAACCCATCACCTGCTCGTAGGGGCGCACTGATATGCGCCCTTGTGCCTAGCTCTTCTTCTTTTAGCCAGCTTGTAATCAAATTGTAATCTTTTACCGCCATAAACAGGTGATGAATGCTAGTATAATACGGCATGGGCGCATAGTTGCCCGCGTTAAAGCTAACCGTTTCTAGCAATCTACCCCCTTGCGTACCACACGCGGGGTCGGTAGATAGATAAAGGAGTTATCATCATGGGAGGTTCAGGCGAGATGAGGTTCAAGTTCAATCCGTCGAAGGATGGCATCACCAAGGTGTTGGGGCCACTGGAGGCGGAAATCATGCAGGTGATCTGGCAACTGGGCCGCGCCACCGTCAGCGAAGTGCATCGCGTGCTGCTCTCCAAACGGGACATCGCCTACACCACGGTGATGACTACGATGAGCAGGCTATCGCAGAAGAACGTGCTGAAGCGCGAACGCAAGGGGATGAGCTACCTCTACTCCCCCGCCATGCCCGAATCCGAGTTCGCCGGGGCGGTGGTCAAGAGTGTGCTGGACAGCCTGTTCAGCGAGTTCGGCGACTCTGCCTTCAAGTACCTAGTCAGCTACATCCAAGACAGCGACGAAAGCCGCATCGCCCAAATCGAAGAGGCCCTGAAGAACCGCAAGAAGCGGTAGACTCAGCCTGAGATACAAGCAGATAGCGACTGGCGGGCAGCCTTGTAAGCTGCCCGCCTTCGTGTGTATAATGGGAATGATACTGATGCTTAAAGGAGATTTGTGCCAATGGCAACCAGCGTAGCTGTCCCCCCCAGCCCCAAGATGGGCATTGTGGGCGGCCATATCCTAGAGATGCGTCGCGACCCACTCGCTTTCCTCACCCGCTGCGCCCGCGAGTTCGGCGATGTGGTCTACGTCAAGGTGCCAACCCTAGAGTTTTACCTCTTGAGCGGCCCTGACGAAATCGAACAGGTAATGTCCGCCGATTTTCGCTACTTCATCAAGGGTAGCATTCTGCGCCAGAACCTTGCCTTCATCGGCAACGGCCTACTCACCAGCGAGGGCGAGTTCTGGAAACGGCAGCGGCGGCTGATACAGCCCACCTTCCACCGCCGCCACATCAACAACTACGCCAGCCTGATGGTGGATGCCACCGCGGAGATGCTAGCCCATTGGCATGACCAAGCGCGGCTCGATGTCCACGCCGAGATGATGGCCCTCACCCTCGATATAGTCTCCCGCGCCCTGTTCTCCGCCGATGTGAAGGGCGATGCGACGGAGGTGGGCGCGGCGGTGGTGGCCGCCTTGGAGTTCTTCAGCTTGGGCCGGTCGCTGATTCGCCTGCCCGAATCGTGGCCCTTGCCCCGCAACATCCGCAACCGCAAGGCGCAGCAGACCCTCGACCGCATCGTCTATCGCATCATCCGCGAACGGCGGGCCAGCGGGGAGGACAAGGGCGATTTGCTCTCCCTGCTGCTCGCGGTGCAGGACGAGGATGGCAGCGGCATGACTGAGCAGCAGCTACGCGACGAGGTGATGACCATGTTCCTCGCCGGACACGAGACCACCGCCAGCACCCTGTCGTGGGCCTGCTATCTGCTTGCCACCCACCCGGATGTGGCGGCGCGGCTGGCCGAGGAGTTGCAGCGCGTGCTGGGCGGGCGCATCCCCACCCTCGAAGACCTGCCCAACCTGCGCTACACCGAGGCGATTATCAACGAGACGCTGCGCCTCTATCCCCCCGCATGGCGCACCGCACGAGAGGCGGCGCAGGACTGCGAGATTGGCGGCTACTCCTTCCCCCAAGGTACTATCTTTGGCATCGCCCAGTGGGTGGTGCAGCGCGACCCCCGCTTCTTCGACCGCC
>JBBSEE010000512.1:0-2905 GCA_038239995.1 Chloroflexia bacterium
GCACACCGTGGTGGGCGCGGGGGCAGCGGAGGGGGCGATTGATGCCAGTAGTATGCTCAAGCCTGCCCTTGCGCGGGGCGAGTTGCAGTGTATCGGCGCGACCACGCTGGACGAGTATCGCAAGCACATCGAGAAGGATGCCGCGCTGGAACGCCGCTTCCAGCCGGTGCTAGTAGGCGAACCGACCGTCGAGGACACGATTAGCATCCTGCGCGGCCTACGCGAACGCTACGAGGTGCATCATCGGGTGCGAATCACCGACTCTGCGCTGGTGGCGGCGGCAGTGCTGTCCAACCGCTACATCACCGACCGCTTCTTGCCCGACAAGGCGATTGACCTGATTGACGAGGCCGCCAGCCGCTTGCGGATCGAGATTGATAGTAAGCCGACCGAGATTGACGAGCTAGACCGCCGTACTGACCAATTGGAGATTGAGCGCATCGCCCTGAACAAGGAGAAGGACACCGCCAGTCGGGAGCGGCTGGAGCGCATCGAGAAGGAGCTAGCTAACCTCAAGGAGCAAGCCAGCGAACTGAAGACCCGTTGGCAGCGCGAGAAGGAGAGCCTGCAAGGGGTGGGCAGCATCAAGGAGGAGCTAGAGCAAGCCCGCATGGAGCTAGAGCGGGCCAACCGCAACTACGACCTGAACCGCGCCGCCGAGTTGCAGTATGGCACTATCCCCGCCCTTGAGAAGCAACTGCACGAGGCCGAGATGGTGATGAGCGAGGGGAGCGGCCAGCGGTTGCTGAAAGAGGAAGTGACCGAGGACGACATCGCCGAGATTGTCAGCAAGTGGACGGGCATTCCGGTGACGCGGATGCTAGAGGGCGAGATTGCCAAGCTGCTTCGCATGGAGGAGCGGCTGCACCTGCGGGTCGTGGGGCAGGATGAGGCGATTGCCGCGGTTGCCAACGCAGTGCGACGCGCCCGCGCGGGCTTGCAAGACCCGAACCGACCACTGGGCAGCTTCCTGTTCATGGGGCCGACGGGGGTGGGCAAGACCGAACTGGCCCGCGCTCTTGCCGAGTTCCTGTTCGACGACGATAACGCGATGGTGCGGATTGACATGAGCGAATACACCGAGAAGTTCGCGGTGTCACGGCTGACGGGTGCGCCCCCCGGCTACGTCGGCTACGAGGAGGGTGGACAGCTAACCGAGGCGGTGCGCCGTCGTCCCTACACAGTGGTGCTGCTCGATGAGATTGAGAAAGCCCACCCCGAAGTGTTCAACGTGCTGCTGCAAGTGCTGGAGGATGGGCGGCTGACCGACTCGCAGGGGCGCACCGTGGACTTCAAGAACACAGTGGTGATTATGACCTCGAACGTGGGCAGCCAGTACATCACCGCGATGCCGACTAAGGCGGACGAGGAGCGGGTGCGTAACGATGTGATGGAGGCGTTGCGCGAGACCTTCCGCCCCGAGTTCCTCAACCGCATTGACGAGATAGTCATCTTCAACCAGCTAACTAGAGAGCAAATCGCCCAGATTGTCACCATCCAGCTAGCGCAGGTTCGCAAGCGGCTAGGCCAACGCAACCTGTCGCTGGAAGTCACCCCCGCCGCTGCCGCGTTCCTCGCCAACGAGGGCTTCGACCCGGTATACGGTGCGCGTCCCCTGAAGCGGGCCATCCAGCGACGGATGCTAGACCCGCTGTCGCTGGAACTGCTGGAAGGCAAGTTCCACGAGGGCGATCATATCGTGGTGGATGTGCAGGACGGCAAGCTGGTGTTTCGCCGCGCCAACGAACCAGCAGCGGTTACAGCGTAACATAACCGTAGGGGCGCAGATTTATCGCGCCCATCTGCTTTACACCAGCACCAAAGCCAATTGATATAAGACGCTACAGATAAGCGACGGGCAGCAATCGCGGCGACTACATACTGCGCGTCTTCGCCTACGCCGTAGAAGAGGTCGGACTTCCGAGTGTGCTGGAAGTGAACGCCCACGAAATAGAGGCCCGGATACTCAGTTACTCCGCGCTGCTGTATAGGATAGGCATCCTCATCCAAGACCGGCAGGTGAACAAACGAGTAGTCAGCTTTATAACCGGCCGCCCAGATGACCGTTCCGATACCCGCTCCGCGCAAATCCAGCTTGAGGATTTCCTTCTGGTGGTAGCCCTCATCACCCGCATAATCATCGGTGTTGCTTGGGTCGGGCGCAGGGAAGTGAAGCCCGGCTTTCTGTATAAGGGCATCTACACTCTGCCGGAAGTCACTGATCGCCTTGTCGGTTCTGGTTAGTATCTCTTGAAGGTCTGGTGCAACAATAACATGGTCGTCTTGAACATCCTTAAAGTGGCCTAGTAGGATTATACCGTCGTGAGCGAACCGATGAAGGTTGATGGAGTGTCCCCCACGTGCGCCTGATGCGGGCGGGTTGGGTGCGAACTTGGCTTTTGGCGAAGGTAGTTCGTCAAGGGTGCGATTAAACATTCCCAACTGGTCAAACCACCAAGTGCCGTCTTTGCTGCGATAGCGGCGCAAGAATCCCGGTGTGTTGCCAGTGCAGAGATACACCCGCCTTCCTGCTTGGTTCAGTTCCTCAGCGATCTGACAACCTGATTGCCCGCTCCCCACCACAAGCACCGCGCCGGGCGGCAGCATCGCGAGATTCTTGTATTGGCTGGAATGAAGCTGGAGGATGCTTGGCGAGATGTTTGCCGCCGCCGCGGGGATTTTGGGTTGCTCGAAGAAGCTGGTCGCCACAACTACAACTGGCGTTACGTATGTTCCCTGCTCCGTCTTCACGGTATAGCCGTGATTGTGCGGCTCAATCGCGGTCACCGACACGCCCTCGCGCACAGGTGCGTTGATGCTTCGGGCGTATCCTTCCAGATAGGCCACAACCTCGTCACGTGACAGGAAGCCATCCGCATCGTTCCCTGCGTAGGCATAGCCCGGC
>JBBSEE010000513.1:0-2905 GCA_038239995.1 Chloroflexia bacterium
GACGACACTATTGTGGACACAAGGGCGACGATTGACCACAGCATCATCTGGCGTAACTGCTACATCGGCGAACGCGCCGAGTTGCGGGGGGCGATACTCGCCCGTCAGTGCGTGGTCAAGGCGCGGGCGATGCTGTTCGAGGGTACGGTGATTGGGGACGATACCCAGATTGACGAGGGCGCAGTGGTGCAGCCGGGGGTGAAGATTTGGCCCGGCAAGCACGTGGAGGCGGGGGCCACGGTCGCCACCAGCATCGTGTGGGGCAGTCAGGGGCGGCGGGTGCTGTTCGGTCGCTTCGGGGTCACGGGTCTAGTCAACGTGGACATCACCCCAGAGTTCGCCGCCAAGATGGGCACCGCTTATGGCGCGACGCTGGCGAAGGGGGCGACCGTGATGGTCAACCGCGACGCGCACTATACCCCGCGCATGATCAAGCGCGGCATCGTCAGTGGCCTGCCCTCCGCCGGGGTAAACGTCTCCGACCTCGGCAGCGTGCCCATTCCGGTGGCCCGCTACAACGTGCGCTCTACCGACGCGGCGGGCGGCATTCATGTGCAGCTATCCCCCTTCGATGGCCGAGTGGTGGACATCAAGTTCTTCGACCGCAACGGCCTCGATATTGATAAGAACACTGAGCGCAAAATCGAGGGGGTATTCTTCCGCGAGGACTTTCGCCGCGTCTACCTCGACGAGATTGGCCGCATCGAATACGCCACCAACGTGATTGGCCGCTATGTAGAAGGCTATCTTGCCAATATCAGTGCCGAGGCGATACACAAGAACGCCCGCGACGCGCATATCGTGGTGGACTACGCCAACACCTCGTCTGCCCAAGTGCTGCCCGACATCTTCACCCGCCTGAACGTAGATGTGGTCGAACTCAACGCCCACATTGACGACTCCGCCTCCACCCGAATGCACGAGCAGTTCCCAGAGGGGATGCAGCGGCTGTCCGCGATTACCAACTCGCTGCGGGCCGCTCTAGGCGCACGGCTGGACACCGGCGGGGAGCGGGTCTACTTCGTGGACGATAGGGGGCGACAGGTTGACCGCATGAAGGCCTTGTGCGCGGTTATCAGCCTGCACCTGAAGACGTATGGCGGGGGTATCGTCGCTGTCCCCGTGACCGCCCCCAGCATCATCGAGGATATTGCCAAGCAGTACGGCGCGGAGGTGATACGCACGCGGGCCAACAACTTCGCGGTGATGACTACCGCCTTGCGGAGCGGGGTGACAGTGGCGGGCGATGGGGCGGGCAGCTTCTTCTTCCCCGCCTTCCACCCTACCGCGGACGGTATCTTTGCGATTACCAAGCTGCTGGAGATGCTCACCTTGCAGAACACCAGCTTCAGCGACGTGCTGGCCGCGTTGCCCCCGTTTGCCATGGCGCGGGGCAAAGTCCCCTGCCGCTGGGAGGACAAGGGCCGCGTGATGCGCCTGCTCAACGAACAATATGGCAACGGCAAGGGCATCCGCCAAATTGACGGTATCAAGATACAGTTGGGCCGCGAGTGGTCGCTCATCCTCCCCGACCCCGATTACCCCCACTTCCACATCTACGCGGAGGCGGATAGCGACGACCACGCCCGCGCCCTCGTCGAAAAGTACACCGGCCTCGTCAATGGCTTGCAATAAGGTGATAAGGAGACCACGATGCGGAGATTGACCTTCCCCCTGCTCGGCGTGCTGATGCTAGGCGCGACTATCTGGGCCGCCAGCCTCGTGGTGGCCGCCAGCGAACGGATTATCACCACCCACCTCCCCTTCACCCCCGTGGTCGGCTACGACTTCGAGGATGGCACGGTGCAGGGCTGGGAGGTAAACACCAACACGATGACCACCACCACCAGCGTGCAGAACTCCACCCAGCAGCACTACAGTGGCACCCATTCGCTGAAGGTGAACATCCAAGATACCTCAGCCACCACCTTTACCCTCGCCGCTGCCGATGTGCGTAATGTCAGCGCGGGCAACGTCATTACCGCCCACGTCCGTCTTAACGCTAGCTTTGCCATCACTGCCTATGCCGACCTCGCGATTGTGGATGCGACCGGCACCCCCTACTTCGGCGTGCCAGTCGGTCTGCCCAACAACCAGTGGGTCGAGGTTACGCTGCAACTGAGCAATACGGTGCCGGGGCCATATCAGGAGCTAGGGGTGGGGGTGGCAATCGGCCACCTGCCCTTCAGCTTCAGCGGCTCGTACTATATTGACGATGTGGAGTGGGATACGGTTAGCGGCAACCCCACCAATACGCCCACTAGCACGCCGCAAGTACCAACCAATACCCCCACCAACACCGCCCCGCCCACCACTAACACACCTACAAACACGCCGATTGTCCCCACTAACACGCCCACCGACACCCCGCTGCCGCTCACCAGCACGCCGACAAACACGCCGCTCGGCCCGACTAGCACGCCGACGGATACGCCCATCGCACCCATCAACACGCCAACGGTCACGCCCACCGACTGCCCCAACCCGTTCGTAGACATCAATGGTAACACCTTCTACTTCGCCATCCACTTCTTGTACTGTCGCGGGGTGGTCAATGGGATAGACGGCACGCACTTCGGTCCGACCGGCACCGCCACCCGTGCCCAGTTCGCCAAAGTGGTGGTGCTAGGCTTCGGCATCGCCCCTTACACGCCGACTGGCGCACCCGACTTCACCGATGTGCCTCCCACATATTTCGCCTACACCTACATCGAGGCAGGCTACCATGCCGGTATCCTCAACGGCTTCGACCCCAACACTTGCGCCGCCAACGGTCAGACCTACCCTTGCTATCTGCCTAACCTCGCCATCACGCGCGGGCAAGTCACTAAGCTGGTGGTATCCGCCGCGCATTACCCGCTGGTCACGCCCACTGGCGGCGGCCAAACCTACTCCGATGTGCCAC
>JBBSEE010000514.1:0-2901 GCA_038239995.1 Chloroflexia bacterium
ACAACTGATGAGACTCGCCACCTCCACACTGTTAGCCGATGAATGGCTGGTCAGGTCGCCGCCCACCACCACGATATAGTTGCCCACCGCCGCCGCGCCAGAGAAGGAGCGGGCTTGGTTCAGCAGCGGGCCACTGGCCCAGCTATTGGTGGCCGGGTCGTAGACGAAGCTGGTGTTACGCACCGCCGCGATATGGTCCGCCCCATTTGCCGAAGCGAAGCCTCCCCCCATCAGGTACAGCTTGCCCCCCGCCGCTGCGCCACTGGCCCCGAAGGTGGGGGTAGGCATATCCATACCGCTAGTCCAACTATTGGCGGCCACGTCGTAGATGAACAGCGAGCTAGCCTCAGCAAAGCTGCTGGTCAGCCCGCCAGCGGCGTAGATGTGGCCGTTGATCACCCCCACCGCGGGGGCGACCCGCAGGGCGGGCAGGGCAGTCATGGTCAGCCACGAGTCGGCCACCGGGTCGTAGGCCCACGTTTGGCCGGTCACAACCCCGCCACCGGCATCGCCGCCGATGAGGAAGATTTTGCCGCTGCTGTACGCCGCCCCCATCCCCCCTCGCGCGGCGGGCATCGGGTTGCCCGTGGTCCAGCTATTGGCGACGAAATCGAAGATGCGGGTGGTGGTCAGGGGCACCGAGGTGTCGGGGTAGCCGCCGAACACGTACAGCTTGCCGTTGTTGGGGGCATAGACGGCGGAAGCACCGTAGAACGCGCTGGGGGCGTTCGGCAGGCTAGTCCATGTGTTGCTAATCGGGCTATAGGCGGCGAACTGGGCCACGCTGTGGTTGGCCGCATAGTCGTATCCATCAACCGCATACACCGATGTGCCATCGCTGGTCACGGTCACGCCGCCCACCGGCGCGGTAATCGGCTGGCCCACCGACCACGCGGACAGTAGGCTGCACGGCGTAGCGGTGGGGGTGGGGGTAGGGGTCAGGTTCGGGGCGGCGGGATGGGAGGCTTGAGCATCGTGGCCGAGGAGCAAGGCGAACATAACGAGGATAAAGGCCGAGGCCGAGGTCAAATAGAGCTTCACATTGGTGTCCTTTCGAGGGTATTATCCGTAGGGGTGGGCGGCGGCCCACCCGCGTGCCAATTCAACCCATGCGGATAAACTGCATCTTTAGCGAATGGGTATCGAATAGCCGTCGAAAGGCATGGACGGGGCTGCACCCTTTCCTAATAGGAAAGACACCATAGCGCGGTAAATGTAACGCGCAATTGCCACCTAATCTGTATCTTGCTCCATAGCGTATAATAAGGTAAGGAGCAAAGCGATGAACTGCCCGAACTGCGCCGCCCGCAATCAGCCAACCGCCCCCTTCTGCGCCGAATGTGGGGCTAGCCTCAGCCTGAACAATGATGAGGCCGGAGTGCTTGCACCCGCGCCCCCCGCTACCCCGCCTAGCAATCCCCCGTTGCGGGGTCAATCGCGCCGCCTACACTGGAGCGCGGAGGTTCGCATCGTGCTGGCCCTGCTGCTGTTGCTGGGCGGCGGCCAATGGCTGGTCAATCAAGGGGTGGCCGAGGATACCGCCAAGTATGAGGCGGCCCGCGCCGCGATGCGTGACCAGCAGTGGCACCGCGCCGCCCAGCAACTCGTCCCCCTCGCCGCCACCGCCTTCCGTGATGCCCCCGCCCAGCTCGCCACCGCGCAGACGATGGTCAAGCACTTCGATGCCGCGTGGCAGGCGGCTAATGCCGCGCAGTCGCGGGGCGATGGGTGGGCGGCGTTGCAATCGCTGCGGGCCGCCGCGGACATCGAACCCGAATACCCCGACCTCCGCCCCCGACTGGTCGCCACTCGCGCTGCCATCGGCCCCATCGTCTATCGCTTGCCCGCGCCCCAATCGCAATTGGGGTGGGCCAACGCCGACGGCAGCGATGCGCGGCCCTTGCCCGACACGAACACTAGCACGCGCATCTACGCGATTGACCCCAACGGCAGCCGCTTGCTCTACGGCAACTTCAGCGACGGGGGGGATACCCCGCCTAGCCTCAAGCTGCACCTCTACACCCTTGCCAGCGACCACGACCAAATCATCACCCTCAGCCTCAGTAGCCCGCTGGCGTTCGGTGATGGTACTTCTTCGCTGGAGGCCGCCTTCTTTGCCAAGGGGTTGGTCATCAGTGAGGGTGGATTTGGCGACCGGCCTCCTGCCACCTCGTCCGACGGTTTTAGATTCATCTGCGTAAGCGAACAGGGGGTGATTAGCCAACTCCGCGCCATGGTGGTGGCCCGCCCCCAGCCTGCGGATACGAATATCTACTATCTCGCCCCCGCGGGGATATTCAGCGGTGAGCTAATCAGTAGCTATGCCCCGCCCCTACCGCCGCAGCCGGTGGCGATGAGGCGCAACGCGCGACCAATCGCGGGCGACGAAACCGTATCCCACCTCTACGTGGCGGCGGCGCGGCTGGTGTACAGCACTTTCGACCTGCAAGGCGGGACGGCAATCTACGAACACAACATTGCGCGGACGGCGATGCCGGTGGGGTGGCTGAATGCCATGGGGCAGAGCAACATGGGGGGGATAGACCGCGAACTGTTGCGCCTGGACAGCGGGGGGGTGGGGATTAGCTATGGCAGCCTCGCACTCAGTATCCTGCCCGCACCGGACGGCAAGTCCGCCTTCATCACCGTGCCCAGCGGCGAACACTATATCCTCGACCTCGATAGCGGCCTCGTCTACGGCCTGTCGGGGCTGCCCGCCAACGGCCATTGCAGCGTGCGCTTCGCCCGCTTCAGCCCCGACGGTCGCCACCTGCTGTTGGGCGGGGTCATCTTCTACTCCGGCCTCGCCCCCATGACCGAGGGGCCGCGCTACGACTGGATTGGGGTCAGCGACTTGAGTGGCAGCATCGGCGGAGTGGCCCACTATAACGGTTCGATTGA